>JALLOM010000059.1 GCA_027717865.1 Acidobacteria bacterium AH-259-O06
AAAAGTGAGGAGAAAGCTTATCGTAGGTTTTCTCGATGTCTTCGGGGATAACTCGAGTTTGCCCGACCACCGAAACAAAGTTGGCATCTCCTTCCCAACGCGGAACAACATGAAGATGCAGATGCCCGGCCACACCGGCTCCGGCACTTTTTCCAATATTAAATCCGATGTTGAACCCATGGGGTTGGTATACTTTCCGCAAGACGCGCTCACATTCACAGGCTAGTACAATTATTTGATTGAGTTCGGCGGGAGAAGTGTCGACCAGTGTGGCAACATGTCTGAGGGTAACAATCATTAAATGGCCTGTGGTGTAGGGAAACCGATTCAGAAGAAGGCAAGTGTGGTCTTTTCGAAGCAGGATCAAGTTTGGCCGGTCCTTCTTCTCAGACAGAAGGTGGCAAAAGACACAAGTGCTTTCCCGGCGGCTAGAGGAAATGTAATGGAATCGCCAGGGGGTCCATATGTGGTCCATCTAAGAGTTAATGAGTTCTTTCAACTCCTTGCCTGGCTTAAAGTAGGGAACTTTCTTCGCGGGGACAAAGACTTTCTCACCGGTTTTGGGGTTGCGGCCTTCCCGTGACGCCCTTTCCCGAAGCCGAAAACTGCCGAAACCCCGGAGTTCAACCTTCTCCCCAGTTTTCAAAGATTCAACAATGCTGTCTAAAACAGTCTGCACAATGACCTCTGTATCCTTCTTACTCAAATCCGAATTCCTGGCGACTTCGTCGATAAGATCAGCTTTCGTCATTGTCACCTCCCTTTTCCTGCTTGGCCTTCTTTTTCAATTGACCCAGCTGCTCACCGGCAATTTCTCCAATGGAAGTGGTTGCCATTTCGGGTGTGTAAGACCAGCTCTCTTCCCTTTCTGAATCTTCTTTCAGGGCTTTTATAGAGAGGCCGATCTTGCGTTCCAATAAATTCAATTTGATGATCTTTACTTCAAGTTCCTGGCCGACCTTGAAATGGTTTTGCGGATGGTCAATGTGCTTATCAGAAAGTTCAGAAACGTGGCAAAGTCCCTCAATACCGTCACTGACCTCGACGAAGGCCCCAAAGTCAGCCAAGCGAACGATCTTCCCGCGCACCACATCCCCAATCTGGTGCTCAGAGAAGAACTCCTCCCAATTATCTGGCTCGAGCTGTTTGATCCCCAGAGACAATCGCTGGTTTTCCGCATCCACGTTGAGCACCACAGCACTGACCTCCTGACCTCTCTCCAGGACTTCCGCTGGATGTCTTATTTTCTTGGTCCAACTGATATCGGAAATGTGAACAAGTCCCTCGATTCCTTCTTCAACCTCAACAAAAGCTCCAAAGTCGGTCAAGTTTTGCACTGTGCCTGTCACGATCGAGTTGATGGCATACTTTCCCTCAATTTGATCCCAAGGGTTGGGTTCTGTTTGTTTCATTCCTAGCGAGATTCGACGCCCTTCGGCGTCGATGTCCAGAACAACGGCCTCCACTTCATCTCCTACCGACACGACCTTTGACGGGTGCTTGATGCGTTTGTTCCAGGTCATCTCAGAAATATGAATGAGCCCTTCGATGCCTTCCTCCAGTTCAACAAATGCTCCGTAGTCTGTCAGGCTGACCACTTTTGTCTGAACCCGGGTACCTTCCGGGTAACGCTGGGAGGCAGCGACCCAGGGGTCTTCAGTAAGCTGCTTGTATCCAAGGGAAGCCTTCTCCTCGAGCCGGTCGAATTTGAGAACCTTAACCTTAATCTCATCTCCCACCTTAAACAAATCAGATGGATGGTTGACCCGACCCCAGGTCATGTCGGTGATGTGCAGCAGCCCGTCGATACCCCCCAGGTCCACAAAGGCCCCGTAGTCGGTAATATTCTTAACGGTTCCAGAAACGACCTTTCCTTCCTCCAGTTCCTTGAGGGTTCTTTCCTTCAACCTAAAGTATTCTTCCTCCAGGACCGCCTTGCGGGAGAGAACGATATTGCCCCTTCGCCTGTTTACCTTGATGACACGCATGCGCAGCTCCTCACCGCACCAGCTGTCCAAATTCCGAGTGGGATGCAGATCAACCTGCGAGCCGGGCAGAAAGGCTCTGACACCAACATCCACAGCCAGTCCGCCCTTGATTCTTTCGATGACACGCCCTGTGATGACCGACTGATCGTAATAGGCCTGCTCCAAGGCTTCCCAGATCTTCAATCGCTCGGCCTTCTGTCGAGACACCACCACGTAACCATGCCTGTCTTCGGTTCTCTCCAGAAGAACATCGACCTTGTCCCCCGGCTTTACGTCGAGATTCCGGTCCTCGTCGCGAAATTCCTCCAAAGGTATTAATCCTTCCGACTTGAAACCGACATCGACAACCACCTTTGATCCAGTGATTTTTAGTACTGTCCCCGTGACAACTTCGCCCTCGGCAATGTTCTTGAAGCTGTCGTTATAGGCTTCTAGCATCTTTTGGTGGTCCAAGTCTTTCGCATCTTCAATGGCGGGACCTTCGGCTACTTTTTCCCGTTGAGGACCTTCTGCCTCGGTGGTGTCTTGAGTTGGCTCCACCTCATCTCCAGCTAACGACATCAAAACCTCCTAATAAGTATTTTCCATCACTTTCGGTCTAGCAGTCTACACACCGGGACTCTTACTGAAAACTCCAGGGATCTAAGTGTGGTAGACGATGGCTAGTGGGAAGCGAGGGGTAAACGAATTCTCCTCACTAACTTCGCTACGCCCTAGATACGACAACGCTTCGCATTCCCTCGCCGCTAGAAATTTGAAACCCAACTTATACCACGCCACCGAAGGCTTTGTCAAGGGTCCGGCCGGGTCGACTTGGGCGACAAATCTTTGGTAGACTAAAGTGTCCGCTACGACCCGTGAAGCATCGTTGTTAACCGGAGGGATTGTCGGTCGCTGTCGAAATGTTTCGGTAACAAAGGTCATTGCTTTGACCTTACAGATGAAGAGTCTATCTTATGAAAAATGGTATTCATCCTGCGTATGAGATGCTGACGGTTCGCTGTGCCTGTGGCAACGAGTGGGAAACGCGCTCGACAAAATCCGGAGAGATCCGTCTCGAGATCTGCTCCAAATGCCATCCGTTTTTCACTGGCAAACAAAAACTGTTGGACACTGCGGGGAGAGTCGAGCGATTTCAAAGAAAGTATTCGCAGCATAAAAAGCAGGTATCCGGTTAATTTTCCCCATTTGTTCTATTTATGTTTGAGAAGCTTAACGCATTAGAAGAAAAGTACGAAGAGCTCTCGCGACTACTGGCAGATGCAACGCTGATGGTTAGGCGGGAAAAGTATCGGAAAACAGCACAAGCTCACGCAGAACTGCAAGAGATTGTCAGCCGGTACCGAAACTATAAATCGATCTCAAAGGAAATCGAAGGCACTAAAAAAATCCTGGAGGAAGAGGAGGAGGAGGAACTTCTGGCCTTGGCTCGCACAGAGCTCCAGGAGTTGGGAGAACGAAAAGCCGGTTATGAAGAGGAACTCAAGCTTCTCCTTCTTCCCGAAGATCCCAATGATGAAAAGAACGTCATCCTGGAGATCCGCGCCGGTGCTGGGGGAAATGAAGCCACTCTTTTTGCTCAGGAAATCTTTCGGATGTATACACGTTACGGGGAGAGCCGAGACTGGAACACCCAAGTTCTCTCCGCTCACCTTTCTTCAGTTGGTGGGTTCAAGGAAATCATCGCCATGATCGAGGGAGAAGATGTTTACAGTCGCCTCAAGTACGAAAGTGGGGTCCATCGAGTACAGCGCGTTCCGGAAACTGAAACGCAAGGGCGGCTACACACCTCAGCAGTTACTGTGGCGGTTTTACCCGAAGCCGACGAAGTCGAAGTCCAAATCGATCCGAAGGATCTTCGAATCGACACCTACTGTTCCTCCGGTCCTGGTGGCCAATCGGTTAACACGACTTACTCTGCAGTACGTATAACGCACGTTCCTAGCGGAGAAGTCGTTACCTGTCAGGATGAAAAGTCTCAAATCAAGAACAAAGCCAAGGCGATGAGGGTTCTTCGCTCGCGCCTATATGAAAAGGCGCACCAGCAGCAACAGAACGAGCTCGCCCAAACTCGCCGTGCCATGGTGGGAAGCGGCGACCGCAGCGAGAAAATTCGAACCTACAACTTTCCACAGAATCGAGTGACTGACCACCGTCTGGGCTTGAACTTGCATCAGCTCAATACGGTCATGGAAGGCGACCTTGACACCATCATTGACGCTCTAATCACATCTAGCCGAACAGAGGCTTTGAAGACCCAGAAAATCGCCTGAACGGAAGCGATCAAGAAAGAGGTTGTGACGGTTAAAGAGGCGATCCAGTTTGCAGCTCAATATCTCACTGAACGTCAACTTCGCTCCCCTCGCCAAGACGCTGAGCTTTTATTAGCCTCTATTCTTCAGCGGGATCGCGCCTTCCTATACGCTTACCCTGAATGTTCGCTTTCTGCCGCGCAAGAGCGCCTCTTGCGTCACTGGTTGAAAAAGCGAGGAGATCACTATCCATTGCAATACCTGCGGGAAAAACAAGAGTTCTACGGCAGGGAGTTTTGGGTCCCCCCCGGGGTCTTCATTCCCCGGCCGGAGACAGAACTATTGCTCGAGGTGGGTTTGAAACTCTTGGGAAAGCGTTCTGAAAAACAGCTTTTTGCAGCTGACGTTGGAACAGGCTGCGGTTGCATTGCAATAACACTGGCTTGCGAAGAACCTCGGGTTGTTATCACTGCCACAGATATCTCGCCCACGGCCTTGGAAGTGGCTCGCTGCAACGCTGTTACATATCGCTGTCTCAATCGGATCGAATTTTACCAAGGGAATACGCTTGAACCCGTGAAGGATCGTCGCGCCTACTACCACCTGGTGCTTTCTAATCCTCCGTACGTGAGCAACCGCGCAAGAAACCGGGTTGAACCCTCGGTAGAGAAATACGAGCCGATTGAAGCCGTTTTTGCTGGAGAATCGGGCCAGGAGATCTACCTGAGACTGTTTCGCAAGGCGAAAGACCTTCTGTCCTCAGAAGGGAAGCTAGTCATGGAATTGGGCTATGACACCGCAGGCAGTATTCCGCGGCTAGCTGAAGAAAACGGATGGGCTCTGAGTGATTTGAGAAAAGATTTGTCAGGCATCGATCGCTGCGCGATCTTTGGGGTCAGAGCGTGAAAATACAATTTTTCCCCTTGGACTTTCAGAGGACGCAATCTATTTGACCAAGAAAAATTGGATTTTAACGCTCTCACCCCTCCATTACATCATTATTTGATATGGTTTACCTGGCCACGAACGAAATGATGGGAGAGACGATGTCAGAGTGCATATTTTGCAAAATTGCCCGTAGAGAGCTGCAGTCTCAAATTGTTCGAGAAGATGACCAAGCGGTTGCCTTTCGGGACGCCAACCCCCAAGCGCCGACCCACATTCTTGTCATCCCCAAAAGACACATCTCTTCGCTGGCGGAAGCTTCAGAACAAGATGGCGAGCTGCTTGGACATCTTCTTTTGATGACCTGCCAAATCGCGCAAGAGCAAAACCTGGAGTCCAATTATCGTGTGGTGATTAACAACGGAGCAGGAGCGGGCCAAAGCGTATTTCACATCCACTTGCATCTGCTAGGTGGACGAACGTTCCATTGGCCGCCAGGATGACGATGGAAAAGCTGATCGAGAGAATTCTGGAGGAATTGGATGAAAATCCCAAGCGTCAGGGGCTCGCCCACACTCCGGCTCGTGTCGCTCAAACGTTCCGCTTCCTAACCAGGGGTTACCAGGAGAACATTGAGGAAATTCTCAACGGCGCCCTTTTTGAGGTGAGCTATGATGAGATGGTGATCATAAAGGACATTGAGGTTTACAGCCTGTGTGAACACCATCTCTTGCCTTTTTTTGGGAAATGTCACGTTGGCTATGTACCCTCCAATAAAATTATTGGTCTGAGCAAGATCCCCCGGCTTGTCGATATGTTTGCCCGCCGCCTCCAGGTTCAAGAACGTCTCACCCAGCAAATTGCTGACACGATTCAGGAACAAATCAATCCTCAAGGAGTGGGGGTAATCATCGAGGCGCAGCATCTTTGCATGATGATGCGCGGTGTTGAAAAACAGAACACCCAGATGATTACCTCGACCATGCTGGGAAAATTCCGTCAAGACCAACGATCCCGGATGGAATTCCTAGATTTGGTGAGGGCCGGTAGCTGATGAATCAAAACAGCACCTTGTTTGTCATGCCTTCCAGCTTTCGTTGGCTCTTCTTCTGCTTGTTTTTCTTTCCCTGCACGCTCGGCCATCTCATGGGTCAAGAGGCCAGTCAGATCCAGGTGCCGAGTATCCGTGTAGAGGTCAACCTGGTGACCTTAAGATTCACGGTCAAAAACCACCAAGGCAGTCTCCTTAACAACCTCAAAAAAGATGACTTTCGAGTCTTCGAAGATGGAGTTCCTCACGAAATCCTTTTCTTTAATCCTCCGCGAAACACCACTGTGGGAATGGGCCCCCTGAGGCTAGCATTCCTTCTGGACATCAGCGGCAGTACGTTTGAAACTCGAGCGCAAGAGATTACGGCCGCAACGACTTTTTTGGAAAATGTGCATGATTTCACGAAAGTGGGAGTTTTTGGTTTTACGGATAAACTGATCCTTTTTCAAGATTTTACCTCCATTCGATCCCTGGCCCACAAGGCGCTAACCGAAGCTCACAAGCACCTCGGGCGAACGGCGATCTATGGCTCCTTAAACACGCTGATCTCTCAAATTAACAGTCGTTCCGGCGAGGCCGTAGGCAATGTGATTATTGTGATCTCCGATGGAATGGACGATGCTTATAAGAGATCCGCTCAGACCCTTGCTCTGGCCCGCACAAGTAATGTCGTCATTTACACAATCCTAGTTCCCTCGGCGGCCCAGCTTTACATCGCTCCCTCCCCAGCCCTGCGCCAGTCTGCCGCCTCCTCTGCATCGGCGAAAGATGATCGAGAAGCGCAGGAAGAGGCTTTTGCCAACTTGTCTATCCGAACCGGTGGGAAACATTTCAGCGGATTCGAAGCCATTCTGGATTTTGACGAGGTCATGGCTCAAATCAATGACGATATCTTTGGAAATCTTTACTCCATTGGATACTATACGGATGATCCCTACCGGGATAAACGAGAGCGCAACATTCGCGTCCAGATACAATATCCGGATGCATTTATTCCCGCGCGATTCGAGAATCTCCCCGAACGACTGACAGCCAAGAAAAAGTTCATTGCCGCACTTTTTGACAATGAGGCGATTGCACGACTCCCCGAGAACTTGCACAGCACCTTCCACGAAATCGGTGCCGAGATGGACCTGCTGACTCCCAAGCGCCAAGGGGGCCAACTCGGACTTCCCTTTCGGATAAAAATCAGTCCCTACAGTCTGCGTGCTACGGACAAAGGCGGTATTCGAACACAGTTCGGGATCATTGGCCTGTTGTTAGATCAGGAAGGAAACGAGGTGGTACGGCTTCGAGAGATTTTCCGTGTCAGGCTTGATGCTAAACAGATCCGCGAAGGCCGCGGGATCATTTATACAAACAAGCTTTTTGCTCCCCCGGGCATCTACGCGTTCAAAGTCGCCTTGTTGGAGATTTCAACCTGGAAGATGACGGCATTTGAAAATGTGGTGAGGATTACAGACCGGTAGCAACTTCGAGGAGCCAGGAGTCAGAAGCCAGAAGTCAGGAGTCAGGAGTCAGGAGCCAGGAGTCAGGAGTCAGGAGCCAGGAGCCAGGAGCCAGGAGTTCAGGGCGGGGAGAGAGCCAAGAGAAGGTTTGAGGAGCTCCTTGTTTGGACGTAGAGTTCCAGTATTTGAAAAATGAAGACTTGCAAGGGCAGTCAGAGGAAGGTTGCAGAACTCGCCCGTACAATCATCGATTCAAAGATCCAACTTTTGATCTGGCTCCTGGCTCCTGACTCCTGGCTCCTGGCTCCTGGCTCCTGACTCCTGGCTTCTCCAGTAAGACTCGCAGTACTCCCGAACCCGATCCATTTCCCCTTGATAGCGAATCATCCATGCCTCCTCATCACCGTCAGGTGGCACGATCAAGGGTTGGCCTATTTTGACCAAGACAGGAGTGAAAGGTTTGGGAATTCTGAACTGGTCCCAGCTACTGAGAGTCCAGAAACTCTTGGGCTGAATGTGAAAGGGGACTATCGCTGCTCCTGTGTTCCGGGATAGCCAAATTGGTCCCGGCTTCACCTTATAGATGGGGCCTTGAGGGCCGTCTATAGTAAAAGCGGTGTCGACTCCCTGGTCCAAGCATCTCTTCAATTTAAGGAGGGCTTTTGCCCCTCCTTTGCCGGTGGAGCCTCGAGCGGCGACGTATCCAAATTTCTCTATTACTCTAGCGATGTATTCCCCGTCAAAATGGCGGCTTGTGACCACAAAAATATTTCGGAAGCGCCAGAAGTGCGTGGCATAAAAGATTTGGTTGTGCCAAAAAGAGTAAATAATGGATTTTCTCTTTTCCTTAAACTGCTGGAAGTTTTCCCAATCCTCCAATCGATAGCGCAGCGTCAGGCCAATCAGCCACACCAACGCCCCGCCCAATAAACTGATGAGAAAGATCTGGATTTTCTGCCAGGGATTGAAAGGCTTTGACGGAGTAGGATTATTCGACCGGGTTCTCGTCTTTGTGAAGTTCATGCGCTCATGCGAAGCCACTGTGGAGGCTATGAGGACTCAATCTTTTTCGATAAATAGTCGGCTAATTCCTGGTCCAGACTGAGGATCTCTCCAATAAATCGCTGTCGATATCGCACTGCGTAAGGATTCTCACACTCCATGTCACGAAAAAGTTGATCGGTGTCGTGTTGAACAGTTCTCACCAGGCGATAAAAGGCCTCCGGTCCTGGAGTGGAGATGGCCTGCCCGCCCCAGCCCAGCCGTTTCATGGCTTGAGCAATTAGATGAAAAACCGCCTGGCCTTTGGCAATCTGCCTGTCGTGCTCCTCTGGGGTCGGCTCTATAGTCACCAACTGCAGTGCTTCGAGGTAGTGGCGAATAAGCTCATAGACCTGGGGCTCGATCCGAACGGGACATAGCGCGATTTTCAGTCCGGCGATACCTTCCTTACCGCTGTCTGGCCCAAAGAGCGGGTGAGTCCCAAGGATTTGCACCGCCGGAGGAAGATGTGCCAACATCCACTGAATAGGGCGTCTCTTGACGCTGCACGTGTCGAGCACGATCTGCCCTTCTCGCAAGAAGGGTGCCATTTTCTTGCAGGTTTCCTCCACGGCAGAAATGGGGACGCACAAAATAATGAGTTCCGCCGAAACCACTTCTTCAAACGTTGCCGCTTGGGTCAGACCCTGCATCTTTTGCGCGTCGCAGTCGTACACCAGCAGTTGCTTGTCGCGCTGCAAATACCCAGATGCCATTTTGCCAAAACGCCCAAAACCCAAGAGACCGACCTTTTCGATTTTCACGGGGTGCAATTATATAATAGTGGCCAAGATGCCCAAAAATACGCTGGTCATTTGATATTCCTCGATAGCTGACAATGGTGCTCGACTTATCAAGGTTTTCAGTTGCCGAAATTCGCGAACGTTTTCTCAGTCAAGAAGATCCTGTGCCGGCTCATCTGCTGGCTGAGATGCAGAGGGATCCGCGAGGGGGAGTCCGCAAGATTTGTCAGTATTTGAAGAAACGGCGGGAGGGGGAAAAACGAGAGCAGCTGCGTATCGAGTCGATGCTCAACTTTGAACGGCTCCTTTGGAACTCTGGTGTCCGCTATGTTGCGGGTGTCGACGAGGTCGGGGTCGGACCTTTGGCTGGGCCCCTGGTAGCAGCGGCCGTCGTTTTTTCTCCCCAGACATTCATCCCCGGAATCAATGACTCTAAAAGGCTCGCGCCGAAGATTCGTGAGCAACTTGCGCAAATCATTCGAACCAAGGCTCTAGGAGTCGGGATCGGATTAGCAAAGGTGACCGAAATCGACCAGCGCAATGTTTACCATGCCGGCATATTGGCCATGAGACGTGCGGTGGAAGGTCTCCCCGTAAGCCCCACTCACCTCCTGCTCGATGCCAAGCAAATCCCCGAATTTTCAATTCCTCAAACTGCTTTTATCAAAGGCGACTCTCTCAACTTTTCCATTGCAGCCGCCTCAATCATTGCCAAGACGTACCGGGATCAGCTCATGCGTGAGCTGGACCTCCGATATCCTCAGTATGGGTTCGCCCAGCACAAGGGATACAGCACCCCGGAGCATCAAAAAGCTATACAAAAACACGGGCCTTCAGCGGTTCATCGAAGGTCCTTTAAGTTCATTGAGGAATTGTGCGGCGGGTACTCTATCCTGTTTTATGCACTGAGAGATAAACTGATGCGGCTCAGTTCAGTTCAAGCGACGAAGGAGTTTGAAAAAGAATTTAACGCTGTCCGCTCCAAACTGAGCCCACCCGAGCAGCGAAAAATAAAGCTGCTGCTGGCAAGACGTTGGGCTAACTTATAAGCTCATAACTGTTCGAGGCAAGATGGGTGACCCCTTTCGGATTGATCGCGAACGTATGGTGGAACACCAGCTAAAGAAGAGGAGTATCCACGACCCGCGCGTGCTGCAAGCTTTCCGAAGAGTCCCGCGGCACGAGTTTGTCCCAGAAAATCTAAGACAACAGGCATACGCCGATGGCCCTTTGCCCATCGGCGAGGGACAGACCATCAGCCAACCTTACATGGTGGCCATAATGACTCAGGTGGCCGAGATTACACCCGGGAATCGAATTTTGGAAATCGGTACGGGCAGCGGCTATCAGACCGCCATTCTACTCGAGATGGCTGCGGAGGTGTATACAATCGAGAGAGTCCCACAGCTTTCGGAGCAGGCCCTGGAAACCCTCCGGCGCTTAAACTACACCGAAGTCCACACTCGAGCCGCCAACGGCACCCTAGGATGGGAAGAAGAGGCTCCCTTCGACGCCATTTTGGTCACCGCCGGCGCACCGCAAATTCCAAGACCTTTGCTGGACCAGTTGGCCATCGGAGGTCGGCTGGTGATTCCACTTGACGAGGACTACTCGCAAGTCCTCTATATCGTTAGAAGAACGGAGGAAGGGTTCGAAAAGGAACGTGGGGAACGTTGCACTTTTGTCCCCTTAATCGGAGAACATGGCTGGAAAAAAGATCCGCGCATCCACTGATTTCTCACAAAGCCTCCCCATGGCGAGGCGGAGCAAAAAACGGATCCACCTTTTCGCGGCGCGGCGCTGGCGTCAACAAAGAGACCATAATGAGCGAAATCACGGAAACAACAATCGCTGGAACAACTGCATCAACCGCGGGGCTTCCATAGACCTTCCACGTCAAGGTCACCGCTGTCCCCAGAACAATCGAACTCACAGCCCCCGGGGCGGTGGCTCGTCTCCAAAAAAAGGCTGCCAGAAGGGCCGGGGTGATCCCTGCTCCGTAGATGGTGTAGGCCAACAAAGCGACGGAGAGAAACTCATCAGATAGCGTGGAGAGGTAATAGGCAATTACTCCCAGAACGACAACAACCAGTCTTAGTAAGAAAACCAGAAAGCGCTCTGAAGCCTTCGGATTCACAAATCGCTGATAGATGTCACGCACTACAGAAGTGGCAGGCGCCAAAAGATAGCTGCCAGCGGTGGAGAGTACGATTGCCATGATGGTGGTCAACACCACAGCTCCCAAAAAGGGAGGAAGATGATCGCGCGCTGCGTAGGCGATCACGCGCCCATGGATCTCAAGATCCGGTTCCAGCGAACTCGCCACCCAGGCCGTCATGATGATCATGCACTCCATAAAAGCCACCCCAGCCAACATCCAAAGAACGGCCTTGCGGGCAACACCTGCACTGCGCGCGGAAAAGAATCGTTGATACATATTCGCATCGCCTAGCACCAGCAAAAAGGCTGGAAGCAGTAATCCCACTGCCTCTACTGGAAGAATGGGGCCAAAGAGATCGAAGTGTGAAGGTGCGAGGGCGCGCCTCATTCCTTCCAGCCCATTCGCCTGGACCCAAAAAACGGACAGGGCAGTGGATATTCCCAAAATCATGGTGACGCCCTGCACCGCTCCGATGTATGCAATCGAGAACATCCCTGCCGTGGCCGTGTAAATAACGATAAAGATAGTAGTGAGGATGACGGCACTTTTCACCGGCAGGTCGGGAAGCGCCAGGTTGAGCACTGCTCCCGCCGCCCGGTACTGATAGGACACAATGGTGGTATAGGCGATCACCAGGGTGAGCACACCAAAGAGGCGAGCGGTGGCGTTGTAGCGTTTCTCCAATAGATCCTGAATGGTGATCTGTTTCAATCCTCGGGCTCGGCCGGCAAGCCCATACAGCACGGCGATGCCCAGCAGCGATGCCAGAGGAAGGATCAGCGCCGCAATACCCACCCGATAGGTTTTCTCGGCATTTCCAAAAATACTCCCTGTGCCGATCCAGGTGGCCAGAAGCGTGCCAAACAGTACAAATGTATTTAGCTTCCGCCCTGCCACTGAGAAATCTTCCTGCGTTGCCACCCCCCGGCTTCCCTTGAAGCCCACAGCGACCAAGGCCAACAGATAGACCAGAATCATCCAGAAGTAAATCGTGGTCATGGGGTGAGCTTAAAGGTTCTTTGATGGGTACCGAAATTGGTCACTTCTGCCTGTGAAGCTGTAACAACCACCCGCAAGACCTCATAGTCTTTGCTAACTTCTGGAATGGAAAAGTGTGCTTCGAAAACATTCGTTCGGCCGGCATACTCTAAGTCGAGATCCTGAATTCGATGCTCATTGTGAAAAACGGCTGCATGGACCGTCAGCTTGTTAGCGTCCCAGAGCCCACCGGGCTCGATGGGACATCCTCAAAGCAACCGGATCGATGCTTGCAGGTGAACCTGATCGCCAGAGTGAAGGACATCGACGCTCTCCGGCGTCATGATGTCCACGATGAATCCGTGAAGCTGAAGTATTAAACCCTCTCCGAGAAGGCTCTCTCCCGGAATCAACCAAGTGCTGGTTGAGGCTCGCTCTAAAGCTTGCGGATAAGCTAAGGGGCCTTCGGCTATAATTTCAACTGGCGTTGGCTCAGTTAAAAGGATTTTTGCGCTATAGGCCGCCGACCCTCTGGTTCCGTAGACCACTGCCCCTCGCTTGTGGGGACGCTCCATAATGGATTCTGTATCCCCGGACCCACCGAGATGTAATCCCTGAGCCAATACCTCACCGGTCACCCGATGTTGGATGGTGATGCGACAGCCACCAACCAGAGAGCCAATAATCTTGGCATCGCAGGAAACAATTCGCACGGTGATTTCAGTAGGTTGCGGTTCCAGCATAAAATCCCTCCGATTCTAAGTGCCTCGCACTAGGGCTACCGAGATTAGCAAAAACTCCGGTGAAGAGAAACCGGTTGGGAGCCCCGAGCCCGATCGCGCCAAAAATGTCATCCTATTTCTGGGCGATGGCACGGGCATCTGCACCCTCCACGTATCAATTTGTGGACAATGAAAAAGCGATGCAGAAGACCGCCGCCCGAACGGATCGGCTGACTGCGCCGTATTCCTCCGACAACCTTTGACCTTTCCGCCTCGGCAGAGAAAGCCTTGGATATCCACGCTCGCAACCCCAACAGCTTTTTCCTGATGGTAGAATCCAACAATCATTTCCGAGATGTAGAAAGAACTCTGAGGCGCGCGCCCATTCAAACATCAATATTTTCGCTCGCAGTATAGGAACAAAACTAAGCTTCATAACGTTCATATAATAGGGAGCTCCTGGGATGGGGGATCCTCAAGCGCCGCCAGCAGGCGTTCCTGTATCTTGCGGTGCACTAGGCGCAGTGGTACAAT
>JALLOM010000006.1 GCA_027717865.1 Acidobacteria bacterium AH-259-O06
CGGCGACGGCATCCGGGGTTTCCCAGAGTCGAACCGCCACCACGGGCAGCCCCTTAGCCTTGGCTTTCAGAAAGATTAACTTGGCTATATTTTCCGCAGTGGGATTTTGCTTCATGATGAAGACCCTCTCACCAACACCCTCCAGTGCTGCAACCATCGGATCGTCCTCCCTCAAGAGCATTCGATGATCGATTTCACGGTCGATAAACTCCTTCAAATAGCTTTTTACGTCCCCAAAGTCGTATACCATTCCTCGCTGATCAAGCTTTTCACTGGAAAGCTCGACTTCAAGTATCCCATTGTGACCGTGGGCACGAGCACACTTGCCCTCGTAATCCAGCAGGCGATGGCCATAGCAAAAGTGAAGTCTCTTGACAATGTTATGCCTCATCGGCAACACCTTGATTGGTTAGCTTAAAAGCTTCGCAACCTCAAAAAAAGGGGTCAGAGCGTGAAAATCTAATTTTTCGAGAAAACTTGAATACGTGATCGCCACTAACCTGACATTCAGAATTGATGGCAAAGCCTATGCCATCAAAACGGCTCGGTCAAGCTTGGCTAATTTTTCATTCGACAATCGCCCTTTCGAGGGTAATCGGCTGAGCCCGCACAGCGTGAGTGTAAGTAGGATTGTCGACATGTGAGCTTGCCTATTGGATAGTGGGACTGTCTTGCGCGCAGCTGATCTGATACAGTTCAGGGAAGAACGATATTCCCTTTACCTGGAGGAGAGATGAAGTGGTATTTTGGATTCGTAGGCGTAGCCATTCTGACCACCGGTGCGTTTTTCCTGCCCGAGACGGCCTCACTGCAGACCGCGCCGACACGTTCTTCCCAGGATGTAACGCTTCTGATCACTCTGGGACTAAAAGCTAACTCGGACGAGCGGTGGGACGGTTCGGTTGGTGTCGCAGGAGGGGAGATTGTTTCCCTTGAAGGGCACCATTTCTCTCGCGACGATGTTGTTTTGGAGGGCCACTCTTGGAAGTGCAGCGCGCGTCGCGACGAACTCCCTCCCCTCTCCAACATCCACTATACGGAGATGCGACCGGGCTCACGCCCGCAGGTGTTGTTCCACCCGGTGGGTCTTTACCTGACCTTGCAGAACACGGACGAGTCGCGCGTGTCGGTGACGACGGCCCAAGGCAACTTCGAGTTTTTGTTATCGAAGATTAACGAGAGTCGGGAACTTTTTCTCGCCGGTCGAGCCTCGGTCGTGCGCGTCCCTTCGGTAGGGAAGCTGACCACGGAAGAATTTGAAGATGACGAAGCTGCAATAACGGTGCTGCCGGATGGGGCTATAGCCGTCGCCTGGGTAGCCTATCGAGATCGTGCGGATCGCGTCTTGCTGCGAACGATGAAAAATGGCTCCTGGTCAGCTCCGGAAGAGGTTACCGAGACACCCGGCGACATCTTCCGTTGTACATTGGCGAGCGACGGCGCCGGGAACCTATGGGCGTTTTGGAGCCGGCGGCAGAAGGATCGCTGGCACATCTGGGCCCGCCACAAGAAAAACGGCGCCTGGCAGCGCGCTTTTCGGCTGAGCGAGAAGGGTTCAAACATTTTCCCTCGCTCTTCCTCCTTGGACGGGCACATCTTCGTTGTCTGGCAAAGTTTTCGCGGGGCTCAGAGTGACATCTATATGAAGACCCATTCGGGGAGGAATGCCTTTGCCGCCTCCTGGTCGGAAGAGATACAGGTCAGTGAATCTCCAGCCAACGATTGGGAACCCGCGGTGTGTGCCGGTCGCGAAGGCACGGCATTCATCGCCTGGGATAGCTACGATAAAGGCAACTACGACATCCACTTTCGTTCTTTCAAACGGGGGAAACTCTCGAGCACGCACAGGGTCACATCCAGCCCTCGATTTCAGGCGCACGCTTCTGTAGCAGTGGATCACGAGAACCGGCCCTGGGTGGCCTGGGATGAATCCGGCGCCAACTGGGGTAAGGATCAGGGTTTCCTGATCGTCACGCCGTTGGCCGTTCCGCTGCATCAGCAGCGTTCCATCCGCGTGGCCATGTGGGATGGGCAGCAGTGGATGGAGCCGCGGGCGAAACCAAGTGAGGTGTTTCCGCAGGCGATGCGCCAAAACGCAGAGCACCCGCAGATCGTGTTCGACGGAAAGGGTGCCCTAAACATGGTGTTTCGTCACTGGACTCGACGGGAGTCCCGGCGGATCGGCAGCCGGCTGGTGTGGGAAAACTATCTGACTCGCTTTGACGGGAACCGGTGGTCGACTCCACTGCCCATGGCTCACAGCGCCGGTTCCATCGAAAAACATGCCGCCCTGGCGAAGGATACACAGGGCCTGATCTGGGGTGCCTGGATGAGCGACAACCGCCCCTTCTCCACCATGATCCCGCAAAAGGCCGAAATTTATGTCGCCCGGTTGGGTGGAGCCGCGGCAGCAGCCTCACTCGAGTCCGGACATTTGCGGGCTTTCTCGGAAGAGTTCCTTGAAGCGATTCCGGTTCATCCCAGGGAAAACTCCGACGTCAAGGCGATCCGCTCTTATACGATCTCCATGGGCGATAAGGAGTACAAGATCTACCGGGGCGACATGCACCGACACAGCGACGTCTCTGCCGATTTCAAATACGATGGTTCTTTAATTGAAATTTACCGCTACGCTCTGGATGCCGCCGCTTTCGATTACATCGCCCCTACGGACCATCAGAGCGGTTTTGATCAGGAGTTTACCTGGTGGCAAAGCCAGAAACTGGTCGACGTGTTCCTGATACCCGGCTCCTTCACTCCTCTTTTCGCCTACGAACGAAGCCTGCGTTTCCCCAACGGCCACCGCAACATCGTCTTTGCCCACCGTGGGGTTCGTACCCTCCCCATCCCGCGGGATGAAGCGCAAGGCAAGGTCGGCCCAGCTAAGCTTTACCAATATCTGCACGAGAACCGTGGTATTTCGATGCCACACTCAATAGCGACCGACCAGGGAACAGACTGGAGAGATAACGATCCCGAGGTCGAACCATTGGTGGAAATCTACCAGGGGTACCGCAACAGTTATGAGTACGAAGGCGCGCCCCGAGCGGCTCACACCCTCAACCTGTACGCCCAAAAGAGCGGTTGGCAACCCATCGGGTTTTGGTGGACGGCCCTGGCCAAGGGGTACAAGCTCGGCGTTCAGGCCAGCTCCGACCATTGGTCCACGCACATCTCTTATGCCTGCATTATCAGTGATTCTTTTACCCGGGAGGGTCTGCTCGATGCCATACGCAAGCGTCACTGCTACGGCGCCACGGACAACATCATTCTGGATTTTCGAGCAGAAGCCGGCGGCATCACCTATCTTATGGGAGATATCATTTCTTCCCGCTCAGCGCCGAAGTTGATGGTGCGTGCCATGGGTACCGGCACCATCCGGCAAATTGATTTGATCAAGAATCAGCAGTTCATCTACACCACAAGACCACTGGCTGAGGAGGCAAGTTTTCAGTTCGTCGACGCGGACTTCCAACCGGGACAAAACTATTACTACGTTCGAGTCCTCCAGCAGGACGGCCAACTGGCCTGGGCTTCTCCCATCTGGGTGGAGTGAGATTCAGAGCGATTAAGAGGTAAGAATAACAAACAGCTGTTTGGGGCCGTGCACGCCAATGACCAAAGTTTTTTCGATGTCCGCAGTACGACTGGGTCCGGTGACCAGAGTCAGGGCACTCCCATATTGCCCCAGAGGAAGGGAACGAAAAAGCTCGGCATGATTCATCAACAAATCTTTTTCTGACAAAAATACAACGTGTGCCGGAGGCAAAACCGAGAGCAGCCGTCCTGCTCCTGATCGAACTTCATGTACAACGCTGCCGGTTTCTGCAACGCCCAACCCCGCGCTGCTAGCCGACAGCGAAACCCGGGCCAACTCGCTTCGTTCATACCGTTTCGAATTCAGAAGGATGGGAAGCTTCATCTCCTGACGAAAATGGAAGCTGTAAACCAGAAAACCTTTAGCGAAGGCTTCGGGATTGCGCAGCGTAAAGGGGAGACCGTGCCTTTGAAAAAGCTGCTCGTCTTCCCAATAAATTTCCGTTGAATCGCTCTGCTTCATGACACTGGTAAGCACTGCAGGCAGCTCTTTCGGCTGACGTGCGTCGAAAAAAACTCCTCCTGTTCTTTCCAGTTCCTGGCGGAATTTTGCCACGGGATCCGTGTACTGAGGGAACTGGGGTGACTGACCGGGTAGTTCAACTCCCTCGGCTTGGTCACAGGCTCGACGGACCTTCTCCAACATAGCTGATCGGCTCACGGCTGCTTCTCCGATGACGAATAAAGTTCCTTAAAACTTCGCGCCGGGAGGGCCGGCAAGTCGCGGTGCTTGATCCACCGGTTGAATGGGGGAAAAGGAAGTTTTAGTTTGCCATTCTCTTCGAAATTTTTCTGCAGAATTCGAAGCCAACGTCCCAAGCGGGCATAGCGGGACGGAGAGCACATCACCCAGGCCCACACCTGCATCGCCAATTTTTCAAAGGGTAAATGAGCGGCTTTTTGGTTCTTCTCACCTTGCACCTTCTCCCGAAGCCTCAACAGAATATGAGGAATCTCTATTTTGACCGGACAGACTTCATAACACGCACCGCACAAGGAGGACGCGTAAGCATGTTCCGGTGCTTCTTCGAGTGAGCGCAGTTGCGGGGTCAAGATGGCACCGATGGGGCCCTGATAGGTCGAGCCATAGGCATGCCCACCAATCCGTTGGTAGACGGGGCAAACATTCAGGCAGGCCCCACAGCGAATACAAGCCAAAGTCTGACGTAGGAAATCATCCGCAAGTATTTTGCTGCGCCCATTATCGAGCAGCACAAGATAAAACTCACGTGGCCCATCGAGTTCCCCATTGCGACGGGGCCCGTTGAGAAAATTCACATAACTGCTCATGGTCTGTCCCGTGGCGCTGCGCACCAGAAGTTTTAAGAAAACTGCCAGGTCTGAGGTACGAGGAATAACTTTTTCGATACCCATGAGCGCGATATGGATTTCCGGCACGGAAACCGACAGCCGCACATTCGCTTCGTTCTCCACGATGACAATCGTGCCCGTTTCGGCTACCGCGAAGTTCACTCCTGTGATTCCTATCCGCGCTGTTAAAAAATGCTCACGCATTAGCTTGCGGGCTGTCTTGGTGATCTCGACGGCGTCTTGGCTGGGAGCCATGCCCAACTTTGCAACAAAAAGATCCGCGATCTCCCCTCGGGACTTGTGGAGTGCCGGAGCAATAATGTGAGAAGGTGCCTCCGTCGCCAATTGAACGATGTACTCGCCCAGATCGGTCTCTACTGCCTCAATCTGTGCACGTTCGAGCGATTCGTTGAGATGTATTTCCTCGCTCAGCATGCTCTTGCCTTTGACAATCTTGGCGACTCTCTTCTCATGGGCCAGATCCAAGACAAACTGGACCGCCTCCTGGCCGGTCTCGGCCCAGATCACCCTGCCACCCTGCTCTGATACCTTCCCTTCAAGTTCTAACAAATAATCGGCCAATCTGGACAAAGTGTGAGTTTTGACGTCCCGGGCATACTGACGCAGTTCTTCCCAGTTGGGCACATCCGATACAGCCTCATTGCGGGAGTGCAGAGTCTTGGAAAGCGTCTGTCTGAGATTCCTTTGTAATTTCTGGTCCGCTAAGGCAGCCTGCGTGTTCGCGCTAATCCTAATCATCGAACTTAGCCAATAATTCTGCCAAGTGCATGGTTCGGACGGGAACTTGATTTCGCCGGAGCAATCCCTCAATGTGCATCAGGCAACTGACATCATTGGCGATCACATAGCGAGCTCCGGTGTTGCGCACGCACTGGACCTTATCCTCCCCAATGGCAGCCGATACGTCGGCAAATTTCACCGAAAAGGTACCCCCAAAGCCGCAGCACCGCTCGGGGTTTTCCATCTCCCGAAAATCAATGTCTTCAACAGCACGGATCAGCCGGCGCGGCTGGCTGGAGATGCCCAGTTCACGCAGTAGATGACAAGAATCGTGATAGGTCACCGGTTCCCGGAAACGAGCCCCTGTGCTCTTTACACCGAGTACTGAAATCAAAAAATCAGACAATTCCAAGGTGCGCTCGGCAATCTCTTTGGCCCGACGTCTTTCCGTGGAGCCCTCAGGGAAAAGCTGGGGGAGAAAAACCTTGATCATTGCGCAGCAAGAGCCCGAAGGGACCACAATTTGAGCCGAGTCATTGTAGACTTCTAGAAAATGGCGTGCCACCCGTGCGGCTTCCTCAACATATCCCGTGTTAAATGCCGGTTGCCCACAGCACGTTTGTCGTACGTCGAACTCAACCTCCACACCAAGCTTCTTCAGGATTTTCACGGTGCTGAGTCCCACCTGGGGAAAAAGTTGATCAACCAGGCAGGTGACAAACAAGGAGACTTTCATGGCAACTGACAGCTGACAACTGACAGCTGACAAATAAGAGGCTCCTGGTGTCAGTTGTCAGCTGTCAGCGGTTAGCTGTCAGCATGTAATCTAAGGGTTCTATGCTGCTTTGTAAACTTTGAGCGGCGTTTCTGAACATTATAGAATTCAGAACTCAGAACTCAACCTCAACTGTGCTAAGATCGGGCACACCATTTTATGAGGTAACGATGGCTCTCCAGCGACTGAATTTTTTGCAGAAAGCTCTCCAAGGGTCAGTTCCACTGATCCTGGGAATCTTGTTCATCCTGAGTTGTGTAGAACTGCCTGAGCCACCCGGGGACACGCCTTGGTTAGCAGTGCACGAGCGTCAGCAGATAGACTTATCGGGTACCTTCAAAACCGTTGACGGCAAGCGAGTGTCTCTGGCTGATCTTCAACAAGACAAAGTCCTGTTTCTAAACGTTTGGGCCACCTGGTGTGGACCCTGTCGTGCCGAAATGCCTTCTATGGCCTCCCTTTACGAAGAACTCTACGACGAGGGCCTCACCATGGTGGCCGTCTCAGAAGAGGATACTCAGACCGTTCGTCAATATTTGCAGGAGCAGCCCTATCCATTTACCATTTTGCTTGATACTGAGAACATTCTCAGTCAGCGATTTGAGATCTATGCCTTACCCACCACTTTTATCGTGGACAATCAGGGACGCCTGGCTCTTCGACACGCGGGAGCCTACGGGTGGGATTCCCCGGTGATGATCGAACAATTTCGCCGGCTGGTGGCCCAATGACTAGTAGTCAGATAGACTTGTCTTCTAATAACACTTTCCAACCAACTTAACCCGTTTTAACGCAAACATTTACAGTAGACAATAAAAAAGCACCCCGAGCCTTTTCAGGCCCAGGGTGCGGATAGGGTGCGGTCAAATTACCAGCGCGTGGGTAATTTGCTATGGAACTTGGACTTCAGCTATCTCTTTTTTCTGCTTCAGTGAAGGCAAGTGCTGGTTCAAAGCATCGCGCTGGCCTTCGCTGGGTATCCAAGTCGCGTACACCCGCATGGTGAAATCAGGGTTACTATGCCCGAGTTGCTTGCTGACGTACAAAACCGGGACGCCCTTGGATAGCAATAAACTGGCATAGGTGTGACGGAGGTCGTGCCAGCGACGCGACCGTAGGCCGGCCTTCTTGAGCATGGGCTTGTATTTGCGCGCCTTCATCTGTCCCATGTCTGGGGGGTTCGCCTTCTTGTTGGCGAACACCCATTCAGGGATTTCGTTCTGACCTTTCTTTATCCATTCTTCATGCCATCTCTTCCTGTGCCACTTGAGTGTGTCCAGTAACTCGTCAGAACAATCAACCTTCCGTCGAAGCGCAGTCTCCCTGTTGCGCCTAGTGGTTGCGCTCTTCAAGGTTTGAATCTGGCCTCTGACATACTGCCGGCGGACGTGAATGAACTTCCCGAAAAAATCAACATCTTCCCACTTTAAGGCAGCCAATTCACCCGAGCGCATTCCCGTATGCAGTGCTGTCAAAAACAGTGCGTAGTGCTCCGGGCAGTGATTGCGTGTTGCGTTGAGGAACATCACAACTTCGTCGCCATTCAAGGGGTCAACTTCGTGGCGTTTCGGAACCTGGCGGTAAAACTCCCCAAGTTCCGTGGCCGGATTCTCCGTCACCAGCTTGTGCTTAATCGCGCGCTTGAAGGATATCCTAAGAGCCGCCACGACTAACCGGATGGAATCCCGAGCCAGTGTCCTATCTGTTTTGCCCACCTTTTTCTCTGTCAACTTGGCAATAAACTCCTCTATCTTTTCAGCGTCGATTTCATCCAAGTGGTAATTGCCCAGCTCTGGCAGTATGTGAATGCGAAAGGATGTCTCATAAGAGATGAAGGTTGACTTCTTCAGCGTGACGCTCATGTAGCCAGCTTTGAATCTCTTGTAATATTCGGCCAACGTGGGCGTCTTCTTTTGCTCTTTGATGGGCAGCTCGCCAAGGGCCAGGCGCGCTTCAATTTTCCTTTTCGCTTCCAGTGCTGATTTTTTATCCCCGACTCGACGTGACACCCTCTTGCCATCGTGAATCACGAACACCCACCAAATGTTGCTCCCTTTAACTTTTTCTCTGACTTTGACTCCCATTTACTCCTCGTTTTTGATTCGCACCTTCCTGAATGTCCTGGCAGAGTGCTAAGAACTTATCGCGGTCTCTCTCCATCTCCTCGTCCTCAATCAGAGTGGACAGATAGGGCGATCCCTTGAGTCCTGAAATCCCGTTGTCGATCAACTTCAGGACTGAGCTCTCGAAAGCCTCTGCGAGGAGCTCCCCTTGTCTTTTGGGCCCAGTTGATCTCCTTCTGGGGCTTTCGGTCAGACGTTGTAGGTATGCGGGTGTTCATAGCACCTTTCAGGCCCGCTGCCCCACAAAAAAATGCCCTCACGCCGGCTGGTGAATCCCTTCTGAGCTGCAAGGCAAAGAAAGGCAGCAAACGTAAGGGCGATTTCTATTTTGACATAGGAATCTGAGATTCACTAGAGATCCTTCTTTACCTTGCGCTTGTCATCATACACCCTGGCTGAGAGGATTGCAAGGAAAAATTCAGCTCGGGATTTCCGCAACTATTGCCCAAACCTGAAAGACCAGTCCGCTTGTGGCGAAGAAAATCCCAAGATAGAACATCCAGTCTGCAACTCTCCGCAACCAGACCTTTTCCTGCCACTCTGGGGTGTCTGCTTCAGGCGCAAAGACCGCGACTCCCTTTCCAGCTTCACCCATCACTTTCGAATTGAAGTGATTTGAAAAAAGGGCGCAGAAGATGCTCAGGAAAATCAGAAAAGCTGCGATAAGACCAAGGCGCTGAGCAAAGGTTGCCCGTCGTGACAGTTTGAGAATGATCATGGAGTTTCTCGTTACACCTACTCTGGGACGATTGCAAGAGAAAAATCGGTGAGGGAATAGCGGCGAGCCGGTGGGTTGCCAGGAGATTTGCTGAACCCGAACAAATTACTTGCCAAGTCAGTGAGGAGGCGACCAAAATTGAGATCAATGCGCAAGTTTATTCCAAAGCAGACCCTCGCTCAGGAATTACTCAACCTCAAGGAGAAGACTTCCTGGAGTTGGGAGACAATGTCGCAGGAACTCCATCGGGTGATGAGTAAGAGAGGTCCCTCGAGCACCACACTGTTCAGATACGCCTCTGGAAGAATCAAGCGACCAAACCCGATGGTAGAGCAATATGTTCGAGAGGCGATTCATAAAGTAGCAGTCGAATTAAGGGAGAAATAACTGGGGCCACTTCCACCCGGGATTCTAGGAAGGTATGACTCAAAGCGTCCCCGGGGGGGCTTCCGGGGTGGTTTGATCCTGGGGTGTATTTCGGAACCAACTCCTTCCTCCTGCGTCTTTAATTACAGATGCGGCTTCCTTGGCCTTACCAAATCCCTGAAAAAATAAATCCCCCCCGGGGGGGCCGCGTCTTCCCATCAAAGAAATCTCCCGCCGGGCCTATGGCGGGGGCCTCGGTCGCGCGCCTTGTCAGGGGCCGGGGGCCAACGCTCTACCGGCCGGTCGGTTACGGTAACGAACATCGATCACATACGGGTAGTCAAAAAACTGACACCCCGCTAGAAGATCAAGGCTGCAAAAACCGGCACTCTTTTTCATGAAAAAAGTCTCGCGCAGGCAGCGATTCCCATTGCCTTTAACTCCCTCCAGGCGTAACATTTAGAACACGTCGCGTAGAGGGGGTCATTCATTGCTCGGTAAGACCATCAGCCATTACAAGATTCTGGAAAAGATAGGCCAGGGAGGTATGGGAGAAGTCTTTTTGGCAACTTCTCACTCTTGAGGACACCTCACAAATCCTTCAGCAATTTCTCTTGACCCGCCTTCCAGGCCAAACTACACTCACTTCAAAAAGCAAATTCCTATCTACTCACGACGGGAAGGAGGAGATATGAGATTCGGCAGATTCGTATCTTTGCTGGCTTTGTTCGGTCTTCTCGCGCCTTCTGGGTCTACGTCAGGAATGGCAACTGAAAGTCGTTGCGAGTCCGAGAAATCCGCAGCTCAGCTTCGCGGTGCACGGCAGGCTTCGCTACAGGTCAAAGACTTCTACCAGAGGCTGCCACTCTTGTTCGAAGAAAATCGTGGACAGGCCGGCGAAGAGACCGTGTTTCTTGCACGAGGACGCTATTACGACACCTATCTTACCCGGCGGGGGGTCATGCTTGCCTTCAAAACGGGTCCGCCTGCGAAATCCACAGCTCAGACGGATGTGGATTCGGCTGACCCAACACCAACCGGATTAAGGATGTGGCTGGCCGGTGCTAGGGACAATCCGAAAATCGGGGGTGAAGACCGGCTGCCTGGAGTTTCAAATTACTTCATTGGCGACGACCCGAAGAAATGGCGGACCAACGTTCCCAGTTTTTCAAGAATTCGATACGAAGAAATCTATCCGGGTATTGACCTTCTCTTCTATGGAAGCGACGGCCATCTGGAATATGACCTGATTCTGTCACCCTCGGCCGACCCCCAGGTGGTCCAGCTCAACTTTGAAGGTGCCGACAGGTTGGAAATCGAGGAGAGCGGTGATCTTCTCATTTTCGTTGGAAAACATCAGTTCCAAATGCACAGCCCCAGTATTCTCCAAAGCTGCGAAGGTGCAGAAAAAAAAGTCGCTGGAGGCTACTTTCTCAAAGACCCGATTGCCGTCGGTTTTCGGCTCGGCGAGTACGACCGAAAGTGTCGGCTCGCCATTGACCCCGTCTTGAGTTATTCCACTTATCTGGCAGGCAGCCGTGGCGATGGCGGTCGGGCGGTGGCGGTGGACGACTTCGGTTTCCTTTATGTTTTCGGCCGCACGCAGTCGCTGAACTTCCCCCTCTCGAATTCACTGAGCCAGAATCTCGGTGGTTTCTCCGATATGTTCTTGATGAAGATGAATCCGGAGGGCTCTCAGGTGGTCTATTCCACTTATATCGGAGGCAGCGGAAGCGAAGATCTCTTCGAAGTCAGCGGCGACCTTCAGATAGACAGGCAAGGGAATATCTATTTGACCGGAGATACGGAGTCGGCCGACTTTCCGGTGGTTAACGCTTTTCAGCCCGAGTTGAAAGGCACCGCGGACGCCTTTGTCGTGAAGGTCGATCCCTCTGGATCTTCCCTTGTCTTTTCCACCTACCTGGGCGGATCTAAAAACGAAACTGGCTTCAGCCTCGCTGTTGACGAGACAGGAGATGTCTACGTGGCGGGGGGTACCCAGTCCGCTGACTTTCCGACCGTGAACCCGGCACAGCAGGACTTTGCCGGCGGCTTCGTTCTCGCCTCAGACTGCTTCGTAGCCAAACTCAAATCTGATGGAAGCGCCCTCGTTTACGCCACCTATATCGGAGGCAGTATGGACGACGTCTGTTTCGGAATCGATCTGGATGGGGCGGGAAATGCGTACCTCGCAGGGGGCACAGCATCAGCCGACTTTCCTGCGGTCAACGCCTTCCAGTCCACCTTCGGAGGCGGCTCACGGTTTCTGCTGGACGCTTTTGTCACCAAGCTCAACCCGCAGGGAAACGCATTTCTCTATTCGACATTTCTCGGAGGCAGCGCTGATGACGTAGCCTTCGGGGTTGCGGTCAATGACGCCAGTCAGGCCTACGTTACCGGAGCTACGACCTCGGCAGACTTTCCCACTGCTAACCCGTTGCAGGCCACCCTTGCTGGAGGAGGCTGGCATGGTTCGGATGCCTTCATCTCACGCCTCTCTTCGGATGGAGGCAGCCTGGAGAGTTCCACTTTTTTGGGTGGCAGCCCGGGCATCGAGGGTGTTGGAGACGACGCCGTGCTCGATGTCGTCCTAGACGCTGATGGAAATGTCTACCTCACCGGAGCCACGAGCGCGGCTGACTTTCCCACGGGTTTTCCGTTTCAGGCTGTATTTTCCAGCTACCGCAAAGCTCGGGCGGACGGATTTGTTACCAAGCTTGACCCGACCTGCTCGCAGATTTTGTTCTCTAGCTATCTCGGAGGCGGAGACGATGATTTTCCCTTTGGCATGGCGGTCGATACCTCCGGAAGCATCTACGTTACTGGAGTCACTCACTCTACTGATTTCCCCACGGCTCACGCAATGGAACCCACCTTCAAGGGGGGTGGGCGAGACGGGTTTCTCGTCAGAATCGCCGAAACCAAAGAGCTCTTTTTTGCCCACTTCGGAGATGGGTCCTCCCAGGGAGCTTCTGTCTCCAGTCTGATCACTCTGTTCAACCTGAGCCCTACCCAGGCCGCTCGGGCAACCCTGGAGATCAATGATGATGAAGGCAACCCGCTGACGGTGGACCTGAATGGGAACGAAGTCAACGGCCGAATCGAAGTGATGATCCCCCCTGATGGTTCGGTGAACTTGGAAACCGACGGCCAGGGTCCGCTGAAGACCGGGTCGGTGATTGTCACAACCAACGGTGAGATCTCCGGCGTGATCCTCTTTCGAGGATTCGGTGTGGCCGGGGTGCTGGCCAACCAGAGGCTTCGAAAATTCCGGGCTCCAATGCGGACAGGCGGTGGCTTGAATTCGGGCGTGGCTCTCATGGGACTCGGGCCCGAGCAGACGATTGACTTAGAGTTACTCGATGGAACGGGCCAGGTGGTCGCGCGCGTCAAACAGCCGCTCAAGCCAAAAGGCCATATTGCCCGCTTCTTAACGGAGTTTCAGTGGGACTCGCCGCCTGACTTTTCCAAGTTCGTGGGGACGCTCTCGGCGACCTCAAATGAAGATTTCGCTGCTACAGTCATTCTAGTGACCTCCGACGAGTTTGCCACGCTGCCCGTCAAGATTTCCGAAGAGCCGGAAGTGTTTTTCTTCGCACAGTTCGGGGACGGCACCCAGGACGGGGCTTCGCTCTCCAGCCAGATTACCTTGTTTAACCTGAGCTCCGACAAACCGGTGACGGCGTCGCTCCTTATCAGGGACGATGATGGCAATCTCCTGACCGTGGATTTGAACGGAAACGAAGTGGAAGGCTTTATAGCAGTCCAGGTGCCGCCCGGCAACGTCGTCATCCTGGACACCGACGGGGAAGGAACGCTCAAGGTGGGATCAGTGACCGTTTTCTCCGACCGTAGAGTTTCCGGCGGTTCAAGAAGCTCTACGACAACTACAGGGATGATCACGTCCTGTTTCGGAATCTCACCCAGGCACACGGCGTCCTCATCGAACGCGCCGCCGAGGTAGAAGTGGTTCTGTACCCGACACCCAACTATTCGCGGAAGCTGAGGAGAATCGTCAGTAGATTCTTGGAGCAGCTCAACGCCACCACCCCTTTACTGCCCGATGGCTCCGGCCGATGTATCCGCTTCCGCCTCGCCGATAAAACGGGAATTCAACTTGCGATTGTGCAGGCGTGACGCCACGCGATTTACTGAGGTCTGGGATGTGCTGTATTTTCATGGAGGAGAGTATCGCCTCTGGTGAAGATGGATAAGAGAAAGGAGATGAGGAAGTCAGTTTTCCAGTTTTTCAGCCCATATATAGAAAGGGAAACTGCCAAACTGGATCTTGATTGGCCCTAGCTTGGCTCTCAGTCTCCAGTTTGAGCACTGAGTCAGAGGAGCTGAGTCCTTTTCTTTACTTTGACGATTAGCTTGCGAAGCGGCGGTCTATAAGGGGGCGTTATCCTAGGCATGAGTTTGGGAAGGAAGACCCTCCAGTCTGATGATTCTCCTCCCCTTTCTCATGCCTAGTAAAATGCCCCCTTATAAAAGAGAGAAGCCCCACAGGGTCTCAAAGCGAAGCTTGGAGCGACCGGATCAAGATTGACCAGAGAAGGGGTGTCCCAAAGACATCTGTTTTTGTCCCTCCCAGAGCAGTTGTCCAGTTTGAAAACGGGATGAGGCTTTTAGTGGATCAGAGGGTGACGTGGGAGAGGATTGCTGGGCCGTGAGCTTATTGAACGCCCCTGTCTCTATGGCGCAGACCAAACGACCTTCCCTTTCTCATCAAATAGGACCAGTGAGGAGAGAGGTCGAATTTCAGTAGAGCCGGTGCGGTTGTTTTTAAGTTCCAAGCTGCCAATGACAGCGCGTGATTTGAGTATATCTTCCCCTAGGTCGATAGACGATCCAGTAAGATGAAGCCTACCGGTTCGTCCCTTGAACGCATGAATGTCGAGTCCATTGTGATCGAGGGAAACTCTAGAGATCACTCCGCTCTGACTCAAGGCGTTTAGAGATAGAGAAACGCCCTTTTTGTCAGTTTCTTTGACGTCACCACTAGCGGTTACATCAAATACGCGGTCTGTCATCTCCAGGTCCAACACAACTCCACCGTCCGGATCAAGAAATAGTAGGAATGGATCTCCTCTAGCGCTCACGGCAAAAGTTGCCCTTAGATTCCCGTCGGTGTCATAGAGGTTTAATCCTGGGGTTATCTCTCCCGATATATACCAATTAAGTCCCAGATCAAGTCGTGCGTCTGGTCCCAGGAAACGGATGAAAGGGGTATTATCGGTATCCCAGGCAAGGAGTATGGATGAACTACCTTGCTTATTAAATAGATTCATTGCGGCATGACCCTGGGGGGTTGCTCCAACTCTCCAAAGCATAGTGCCGTCCTCACCCACCACCCTAAACTCCTCCGCCTCAATCACCTTCTGAGGAGAAGCTTGAGCTAGTACTGATTGAGCCATCAAAAGCCAAGTGGAAATGGCCCCACCCACCAAGCCGCAGACCATCGCCAGCACCAGTAGGGAGGCATACTGTGTCCTGTTCATTTCTCGGACTCCTTTCTTGCCGGGAAGAATCAGTTAAGGCTATTGTAAAAGCCACCAAGGGTCAAGGTTGGCGCAGCGATCAACTCCTGGTGGTCAAATCTGACCGCTCGGCCAGCTCTCCTTGCGTTAACTTTCTCTCCTTGCGTAGCTCGTTGATTCTTCTGCCCAGGGCCTGTAATTGCTGACGTTTAAGCACCCTCCGATGTTAGGAGCTTATGCACTAGCTTGGTACGCATTGACAGAATGTATTTTTACTTGAAATCCGTTCTACCAAGAACTATCTTGGAGCGACTTATGACTGAGGCCCTGTTTGACTTGGTCCAAGCCTGGAGAAAATGTCGAGTCGACAAGCTCCCGTTCATCTTTCCTGAAGACGAGGTTCTGTGTAGCCCAAAATTGCGGGATAAGGTTTCGGCACATCGATCCTTTAATCACTTCATGAAACACGCCACAGCACGTGACTATTTCGGGTACAAGGCCGAGCTGGATAAATTGCACCTCGGGCTGATCCCCATTCCTTACATGGGAAACCTTCGCAGGGCCTCAATCTTCATCCTGATGTTGAATCCGGGTTTTCGACCGCAGAACTATTTTGCGGAGGCTGACCCAAACTTCAAGAAAGCCCTCATCAAGAATCTATATCAGCGGAATCAGAATAAAGATTTTCCCTTCGTGACGCTCGATCCTCGGCTTGCGTGGCAGTCTGATTATTGGCCTAGGAAATTTGAAAGGATTCTAAAGGAGTTGATAGAGAAAAAGAAAATAACCTACCGGGAAGCATTGAGGGTGATAGCGAATAAGGTGGCGTGCTTACAGTATGCGCCCTATCACTCGAAGTCAGGTCTACCAAGGGCACTGCCTACTCTTGCCAGTACTAGTAAAATCCTCGAGCATGTTCACGAGGTCATTCTTCCGAAGGTGGAAACGGGCAATGCTCTTGTGATCGTCATGCGAAAGAGTCGTGCCTGGGGACTACCACGCCACAGGAATATCATCAAGTACAAAGGCCTGAAGCTCGCGCTGGACATCTGACTGCTAGAGCTCACAAGGAGGTTGCTGAATGGCTTGGTCTATGAACGCGAATGACTTGGCTGCGAGGCTCCATAGGATTACCTAGTTGCAAATCAGGATAATGGGATGTCCATCTCTCGCCCGGCGCTCGCGCGAGTACAATCGCATGCTCAAAGGGGTCTTGGGGATTGCGGCCCAAGCGGCCCGGCCAAGCCAGGACAACGAACTCGTTACGGGCAATATCGTCAAGGCCAAGGGAAAAGCCCCTCCATCGTGCGGCGCGATTTGAGTCGCAAGATTGCCGTTATTGCCTGGGCAGGCGGAGCGAGTCTAACCGGTGGCACCTTTTGGTATATGCAGGGCTGCTGCTGGTAAGCTGGTCAGTGGTTGCCTGTCGGAGTTCCGTAGGACCGCAGTTTCTGCTAAAGTGCGTTCTAAGTTTCAGGCCGATCCATTTGGGGGGGAGAACCTAGCAAGGAGGATCGAGGTGGAACGATTACTTTGGATCTCTCCCAAGACCCCTAGTGCTCGCAGATCAAAGAAGTCTAACCTCGGTCTGCGCCTAGAATTGATCGCCAGAAAGGCACCACAATTCCTAACGTCAATTCTTCTTATATCCACAGCGTTTGCTGATCCCCCGCCTATAAACCTTTCCGGTACAGGCCAGACAGTCTCAAGTTCGTTTACGCTGGAAGCGGGACTGTCGATTTTCAGAATGACTCACAACGGATCAAGCAACTTCGCCATTTGGTTGAAAGACTCACAGGGTGGTTTAGTGGCGCTGCTCGTCAACGAGATTGGCTCCTTTAACGGCAGCAAGGCGGTAGGAATTGATTCGACTGGAACCTCTTTCTTGGATATTACGGCTGATGGATCTTGGAGCGTCACTATTGAGCAACCACGGCCAAGTAGTGCACCGGCAACACGCAGTTTCAGTGGTACGGGACAGCAGGCAACGGAGCTGTTTAGTCTGAGTAGCGGTTTAGCCATATTCAACATGAGCCACAGCGGATCTAGCAACTTTGCAATCTGGCTTATGGATTCACAGGGGAACCGCCTGGATTTGCTTGTCAACACAATCGGCTCCTTTAGCGGCAGTACCTCAGTGCAAGTACAAGCAGGTATTTTTGTACTAGATGTCACTGCAGATGGTGCTTGGTCAGTTACCGTTTTACCTTCGGCAGCAGGCGACACCCTCGACGCTAATCTTGTTTTCCCGCAGTTTGCCAACGGAGAGGTTAGTGGCATCAAGAATACGACCAGAATTATCCTGCGAAACAATGATGACTTCCGCGACACAGGTCGGATCGAATTCCGAAGTGGCGATGGTCAGTTGGTGAACGTCCCAATAGGCGGCGTCTCCCGGAGCAGCACGGACTACGAAATCGCGCCGTGGGGGACAACAGAGATCACAACCGACGGTACCGGGGATCTCATGACCGGGTCGATTCAGGTGATCTCTGATAGGGGGGAAAACTCGAAAATAGAAGGCACTGAGGTGTTCGAGATCTTGGGCAGTAGTGTATCAGTGGACAACTCTTCTCCGCTGGTTTCCCAGCAAGTTTACGTCAGTGTTTCGGAAGAAGAAAATACTGGGATTGCGATGTTCAATCCTAGCGAGAATCAGTCGGTGGTACTTGATCTGCTTCTGGTTGATTCCAAAGGGTTTGTCCGTGCCCGAAATGAGATCAGCTTGAGTCCGATGCAGCAAATGGCCCGATTCGTCAATCAAGAAGAACTGTTCAAGGACTTCTTTGATGATAATCCCGACATCTTTAAAGGAACGCTGAACATCCATTCACAAAGCGGCACTGGAGTATCCATCATAGGCCTACTACAAGACACAACTACGGGCGCTTTAATCGCCATAAGAACAAGTCCCAATGCTCTGAAGAGATAGTCTCTCCGAGGCATAGCGAAACACAAATAAAGCCAACAATCGATCTCCATTGGTCAATCTAATCTGGCGATCTACACTCGATCCAAGATGGCGATGCTCGCGCCTCGCGGCGGACACCAAACAGGGCGCGTTCCCGCCGAGCCACCATTCAAAGCGTTATGACTCCGCCCGGGGCGGCAACGTCGCCGCCCAGCTCGGCAGGGAACCTTACAAACTCCACAGCGCTTACGCCGCGTTTTCTTCCTCGGCGATGGCGACGATGAGGCCGACATAGAAATCTGCCACCTTGCCCGACTCGACCAACTCCTTGGCGCGAACCTCGCGTCTCTTCATCGCCTTTTTGATATCCGCGAGTTCGGGGTTCGGCTCATCGCGTTTCTCAACTCGCTCGCCCTCGGGGATCGTCTTCGAGTACGGGTGAACAGTATTGACACTGTCCTGTTTGATTGTTTTCGATTTTCTTATCTTCACCTTTCCTCCTTTTCTGTTTTGTTGTCTCCTAGGGCCTCCGCTGATTCCCCTCAGCCGCCGCCCACGGGCGTCCAGTCTGGCGCATCGTGCGTTTTCCATGCAGGCGTGTAAGGAGCAAGTGGAAGGTGTATCCTGCCCGGGTCGTAGCCTCCCTGCTTCTCGTTGGCCAGCACCAGCGCGCCGGCAGCGGCGTTAATCACGTCATCCCGTCCACCAGGCCCGTGGTCGATGCTATCCCGCCCGCTGCGCGAAGTCCGGCGCTCCAAATTACACAGCTGACTAACCAGCCTTTTATGGTCCAGTAATTCGACTGCCTCGCTATTCAGCAAAGGCAGCACTTCAACGTACAAGTCGCTTTTGGTCTTATCGCTAACTCGATACTCGATACCGTGCACCCTGAACCTTTCCCGTGGCCACTGGCCCCCGTAACGATCTCCCTGGACACTTGCTAGGCGATAACGCTTCAGCAGACCGGCAAACTCGCTCACCACCGCATCGGGACTAAACGGCGGGACTCTCTCCCGTATGGCATCCAGGATGACCTTGCCATTCTCCCTATGGGCAACTGCCAAGGTCATCGAGTCCCGTGAACCGCCTGACGGATCTACGAAAGCGAAGTAACGCACTTCATCCACTGGTGGGAGTTCATGTCGATCAGCGACAACCACGGCCTCCACTGCCTCGCTGCTCACGAAGGATTCAATATCCCGACGAAACTCTGCGAGCCACTCAGCCCGAGCTGCCGCCTCATCCTGCTCAAGCGCTTGGTCAATAACCCGCTGCGGCACTGTGGGGTTCATCGAGCGGGTGCCCGCTTGCCAGACCAAAACGTTCTTATCCTCTTTGCCGTAACGATTCTTGTAAGCACGCCACAATTCCCCACGTCGGGAGTAAGGCGAAGAAAGACACAGTAGAAGGCTACCCGGCATAGTCGCCAGGCCAGGGCGCAAAGCGTTGATGATCTCAGTGTCGGGGTTCGCGGCTTCCTCGCTCCTCCAGAAAGCGATTTCGTCGCACAGCGCAGCAATGATGCTGTATCCTCTCGTACTCCGGAAACTAGTCGTATGAACCTCGATCAGCAGCCGGTTGCTTAACTCAATACTCTCTTTAGTCCGGTTCGTTACCATACGCGACAGCATCGGCACGCCATCCAGAAAGCCGGTGATGTAACGGAGGATTACTCGTGCCTGTCGCCTATCTGCTGCCAGAACCATGACAGTCCCAACTTCACCCGGTGCAAGGTGTTTAGAGTAGTCTCTGAAACATGCGAGAAACACGGCCACAAGCGCCGCTATCAAGGATTTCCCTGCTCTTCTACCCGCTACTACCCATGCCTCGCAAACGCTCGACGACGGCGATTCTAAGTGGGTGAATTTGGTAAATGCCTGTTTCTCCCTAGCGGACATTGGAAGGCAAAACAGCGCCTTCACAAACACTTTCCAGTGGTCCCAACTCTTGCCCTTGAACCAGGGACCGAACAACTTGGGATCAGACATAGCGCTGGTGATGGTTGGTTTCATGCGGCCCCCCTCTTTTCCAGCCGTTTATCCTCTCTCGCATTTCTCTTCCTCAACCGTTCTTCCAACTCTTGAAGCGACATACCGTCGTATCTCGCCAACCGCTTCCGCCAGCACTCTAAAATATCCGGGTTCTTTGTCGCACAGCCGATAGAAGCCATGAAGCGTCGTCCCTTAGGCCCATAGAATTCAGTTGGAGTGCGAAAGGATCTCTGCCGCACCCACTCCCATTCCGGCCACGTACCCTCCAGAATGTAGACGGCCCATTCACGCTTCTCCTCATCCGTTAAGCCGTGCAACGAGTCGTAACCCGTATCATGGAAAACAGGCATCCCATGTGCCGAACAGAAACCTTCAATGTCGTCCACACCGGTCCGCAATTGCTCAAGTATCCGCTGCAGCTCCTCGGCGTTAGGGGCCATCAATGCTGCAGGCCGCTTGCGCTTCCTTCCGTCCGCTCCGATAAACTTTGTCAACTTGGGAATTTCCCCAGTTGACTCCAGCCGTCGCCGTTGTGTCTGTACGGTCTTTTTATCCACTCCCAGATTCTGCGCAATGCGATTGTTCGCCCAATCCGGGGTGTCTTTAAGTTGTTCGACGATCACCTCACGCACCTGTTTACGAGTCAAGTGCCGCCTTAGCATGTTGTTGTTGCGTGCGACAACCGCCGCTCTTGCTCGTCGAGACCGGGACGCACAATCAGGGGATAGTCCGTAATGCCCAGCTCGCCGCAGGCTCCATATCGGTGATGCCCGTCCAGGATGTAACCATCCTCAGTGATGTCGATTGGCACCATCACGCCACGCTCAGCGATGTCGGCCTTTAGCCCATCGTACTGCTCAGGCGGCATATTTGGCAGCACTTGATAGCGCTCATTAGCTCGAATCTTTACTTTGCCCGGTTTCATACACATGACCCGCAGTCTCTTCTTACTGGTCCCCACGTTGTGCTCATGCGCTCTCTATGTGTCCTCGCTGTATTCCCGCGCCAGTTGTCCCAGGACTTGCGTCTTGTCGCTCATTCGTTAATCCTCCTCGCCGCCGTATGTCTCAGCCAGATAGCTCTGTAAGTCCTGGACTGGCCTCGCCCGCCGCTCCAGACCCAGTGCTTGAAGCAATGCCAGCTGCTTGCCCACCCACGTCAAATAACTGCGTTCAAGGTAGTCTGGCAACTTCAGCGCCGCATACGGTTTGCCATTGCTGCGTATTTTCGTGAGTAACTTCAGAAAATGCTTCTCAAACAGCTCACAACGCAGTTCAATGACCGCAAGGCGTTTAATTATCATGATTTCCTGCACACTGGGGTCTCCCCCTAATTCACCGACCAACGTCGCCTCGATATGCTGCACCGCCATTCCTTCCCGAGTTCGCCTATCAAGGCGCGACATTCGCTGATAACAGCCGTGTCTTCGTGCCAATTTGTTGCCGAATTGCCCGCCTACCTTCCCCGTCTTTTTGCCTTTTCTTGCCATCTTTCTGCGCCCTATCCGCACCCTCGAAATAGCCATGTTCTAAAACCTAAATCACACGCAGGTTTCAGGCCATGACTGCCTGATTGGTTATCAGATGACAGACTTCACGATGTCATCGACAACTTGCGCCACGTTCACTCTCTTCGGTGTTGTCTTCAACCGTTCCATCCATGCGTCCACATCACTTTTTTTCAGTAGCCATTTATTACCAAACTTATATCTTGGCAACTCATTCAAATGTTCCCTCAGCGCCCGTTCGCTGATGTCGAGGTACTTAGCTGCGTGCTTCACTGTCAGGTACCTATCAGCGTCCAGGTAACCAAGTATTTCTGAGACTTGAACAAGACCGTCCATCGTTTTCGCTATGCCACACACTTAGGCGTGTGTATCTGTCCATGAGTTCGGAGTCCGGACTCCAAGAGTGCCAAAGGGTGCCTTAGTAGAAAATTTGGCAACCTTGCCAAAGACTGCCAAAGGCTGCCAAAGGGTAAACTACTACTACTACTACACTTAGCTTTAAGGGTGCCAAGAGTGCCAACATGTGCTGATCCGCGCGCGCGCGCGTAGAGCCTAATTGGACTACAAAGAGCAATACCATCCGTCCTCCCTTCTGAAGGCCTTAACACCCAACTGCTTTTTGGCGCGGAGGAGCGTCCGTTCGCTTATTCCCAGGCTCCTCCGTTGGGAGTCGAGGCTGGTGGATTTAACCGGACCATCAGCGAGTGCTTCTTTAAGAAACCTCAAGGCTTCCTCTATAGCTGACAACTCTTCGGGGCTTGGCTCCGGCGCTAGAATTTCGCCAGCCGTTGCCTCGGATTGCCCCGTCCAGTAGAAAAGACCTTCTCGGATCTCGAAGCCTAAAGTTTGCCCCTGGCCGGTGAGGTTGTGTTTGATGTGGAGAAGGACGCTCTTCGTCACGAACGGCTCTGGAATGCCGGGATTTTTCCCGATCAACAGGACCGATCGGGCCGCTGCCGTCAAGTCGATGGAACCAATTCCACGATAAATGCTCTTCCCTCGGTTCCCCTTCGTCAGATGTCGGATGCACACGATGCAGGAGTCGTGTTTCTCGGCCAGATTCGCCAATCGAGCCATAACCGCCCGCGTGTGATTGGCAGCGTTGATGTCTCGCTTTTCTCCGATGAAAGCAAAAAGCGGATCTAGGATAACCAGGGCCGGCGAGAGTTTGCACATCTCCCGATCCAGTTCCTCGAATCCGCCGTCATCGAGCGTCAGTGGCTTCCAATACTGCCGCTCCTTTTCGCTTGCTGCTGCCCAGGCAGAGATAAGCTCCAGGTCTGCGCCCATACTCTCCAGGCGCGGCTTGATTGTGTCTGCAACTCCATCCTCGGCAGAGAGGATTAGCGTTCGCTGGGGTGCGAATTGTTCGGCTGATCCGGGCAGGGCTTTACCTAAGCTGAGTGGTGCGGCTAGCGCCAGGCTGAGATAGCTTTTCCCAAGGCCTGGATCCCCCTCGATCAAGTTGACCTTTCTTCGCAGGAGGTAGGGATGCCACAGAAACAAGACTGGTTCTGTCTTGACCTCAGAAAGAAAAATAGTTTTGCTCGGCGGCCTGAAGCGAGGCGCTCCGTCTGCCAGTTTGCAGAGCTCCTCTCCAGCCTCAACAGGGTCCTTTCCTTTCGCCCAATCGCTGACATCCCCTTTCTCTGCTAGGCCGGGAAGATTGAGAATCCGAACTGACTTGGCGTGGGCAAAAAGACCGGTTCCAATGACATCTGCGTGCTCGCGGCCAGGCTTATCGTTGTCAGGGATAATCACGATTTCCTTTCCCTTGAACCACTTAGAGTATTCTGGTCTCCAGTTGCCGGGCGCGCCTCCAGGAAAGGTGCTCGCGGCCAACCCCATACTCTCCACGGTTTGCACGTCCTTCTCACCCTCGACCACGGAAACGAATTCGGCTTTGACGAGCTTGTGAAGATGGTACGGGACCATTCGGACACCTTTGCCCTTCAAACCCCAACTGCCATCCCCGATCACTGGTGCCCAGACTGGAAATTCTTTTGCAGAAGTGCGCGCAACCTTGAAAATTGGCCGGCCGTGCTCATTGGTGTAGGTATACCAGGCTACGATTCGCTGGTTTTTGAAAGTCTCGGGCAGGCCGTTGCGCCTTTGGTGATTGTCAGAAGAGAGCGCTGGCCAGCCCAATTTTTTAGCAACCTGCGAAACGTGTCCTTCTAGGCCACAGACAAAACACTTCAGTAGGCCTTTATCAACATTAACACTTAGGGAAGGGGTACGATCACCATTTGCGTGCAACTCTGGCCTAGGGCAATGGGCTTTCCGCTCGGCTCCCGTCTGGTCCCGTGCAAACTTGATATGGCGCTCGAGAAAGGTGATGATTTCGTGAGAGGTCAGTTCGCCCATCACGCAATCTCCAAACGGAGCACCTTAATTAGGTGGAATGCCACCCAAGCTGGAAGAAGTCTGTGACAGCGCAACCAGATGATTATTTTCTTCGCGTGGGTCGCCAGCTTTCCCGCTTTGAGAACTTGCACCTTGTGGTGCCCAACACGGACGGAGGTGTCATACATCAGATGGTTGACTCCTTTGCTTTATTTTTTTTGCCGCTCCCCGAATCGCTGCCACCGGCACGTCCAGGACGCAAGCTAGGGACACTGCGGCCGCATCGGTCAGGGCCAGGGTGCCACCCTCAACTCTGGATACCCAGGCGACCGACTTCCCCAAGCGTCTTGCCAACTTCGCTTGTGAGTAGTTCGCTTGCTCTCGAAACTTCTTCAGAATGTTCACGTCTCGACTTTATACCGGCCCTTCTGCCCGGTTGTTTGCGTCAACCGTTCGTCAGAGGTGATTTAGTAAAATTAGCCCGCAATGAGAATCAAAACGAAATATCTAAACTTTGAAATCGACCTGGACAAAATGGCTCAGGACATCGACATGGACAAGGCGCAGCTCGCCCGGTTCGCTCGGCTTTTCGAAGAGGCAGCGCCGGGTGTCGCGGGGATGGTGATCGAACTATTCGTGAATCTTGCCGTTTACGGAACGAGAACCAAGGTAATCAAGCGCTGGCGGAAAAAACACCGAATCAGCCTTGGAACGGGGCCGCCTCCGGCGGTAGATCCGCTGATCATTCAACAAATGCATAATGTGGCGCTAAAAGCGGCTCAAAAGGCTTTTAAAGATTATTCTCCAAAGCCTTTGCAAGCGGCATTCATGCATGCGTGTGAGGCCGTAGGGATCTTGGACGACAACAAAACTGCTGATATGCTGAGGATTACTTCAAAAGCGAAAACGCCGGTTGGAGTTGCCAAGCATGTAGCGGCGCAGCACTTCAGGATCTCAACGAGGGTTGTGGAGAAACACCTGGCGAATCCCCACGCCGGCAGCGAAATCATTCTGTCAGCACCCTTCTCGGGACTGTTTGATATGCCAAACAACTTAAAACAATCGGACAAACAACGCTACGTGATCATGGGGGCCGAACGGGGTAAGACCAAAAATGAGTGAATACGCGACGTTGCTGGAAATGTTAATCTTAAAAGAGAGGAAATGGTGATATGCCTGCTGAGAGGATGTACATTCCGTGCAAAATCAGTCTGGGACTATTCGAGGGTGAGCGCATCGTCCAATTCGAAGTGGAGGGAACAGAATACAGCACGATCGTAGACAGCGAGGATGTTCACGAATCTAAGATGCCCCAGCAGGGCGAATGGGTGGATGGGTTACTCCAAGTCTACGCGATCAAAAAGAATGGTGAAACGGTCATCGTTAATCTACCGAGAGAGACTGCCTCTTCAGGAAGAAGGATCACCGTCCCCAAGCAACTACTTCAGACAGCTTAGTCGATGATCCTGAGCGATAAGGCTATTAGGGAAGCCCTGCTCAACGGCATTATCGAGATTACTCCCGAACCGACCGAAGAACAGTACGACACTTCTTCTCTGGATCTTCGCCTGGGCAAACAATTCTTTCGCTACAAGGAAAGACTGGTTGAGCAGGTAGGTGTGGAGACCGTGGTTGATCCTTATGTGTTTGATTTCGCGAGAATGGCCACGGAATACATGGAAGAAATCCCGACATCGACTCAGGATGGATCTGTTATTCTCCGGCCTGGAGATCTGATCTTTGGCACAACTCTTGAAAAAATCCATCTGCCGGAGGAGTCTCTCATCGCCGCGCGTATCGAGGGCAGGAGCACCCTCGCCCGTATTGGCTTATCGGTGCATTTGACTGCTCCCACAATTCAACTCGGATTCCGGGGTCCGCTAACTTTGGAAATCAAGAACCACGGCCAACTACACATTCGTCTTACTCCTGGCATGATTATTTGCCAGCTGATTTTTGAAATGGTCGGAAAGCCCGCCACTGGAGAAATCAGCACCAAATTCCAAAATCAGGTTTCACCTATTGGAGACAAAGCAAAAGATCTTCTCTAAGTTTTTGCAGACTACTTCCCAGCCCATTCTGAATGCTCACCCACTTACGAGGTAAAAGTCCAGTGCATGCACGGCGGTTGGTCACTGTAACCAAAATTTGTAACTCTCCTGAACAAACCTGTGGATAAGTCTTGTTTTAGCCCCTTCAAATCTGGGCCATAAGTCCCTTATGTTTTCGAAGTGCCTTGGCACATTGGGAGAGGGAGGTAATTTGGGGGTTACGTATAGATTGCGGAAGTTGCGCGATTCTTCCCCGATTTTCCGCAATGAAAACCACGCCCTACCAAAACTTCCTACCCTTCTAAGCCTTCGTCTTCCCGCTCTTTCCTAATCAATTGTTTAAATTCCTCAAAGGTTCCCTCAAAAATGGGCGGTTCTATATGTTTCTCCATTTCTTTCAGTGCCCGGATGTCAAACGCTGGAATACCATAATCCACTATTCTTACCGTCCCTTTTTTATTGGCTCGGTAAGTGAACATGAATGGACCGTGTGGACATTCTGAACATTTCTCAGGCGAGCAATATATGGTTTCCCACTGAGTCCACTTCCTCTTTCCACTTTCTCCTTCAATGTCGATTATCTCGTGAATCATTTCTGCTTTCCCGCTGTGCTCAGCAGCAAGATCAATTTTCCGCTTTTCTGGAAGAGCTTCTAGCTCATCAATCGCAGTCTGAATATCGTCACGCAGTTTCTTGAGTTCCTTGAGCGGCATCCTAAAGAACTTTCTACGTCTAGTGTGATGCATATCTCTTTCCTGTCGATTTACACAAAATCAACCGCGCAAATGCTATTTTCCACCGAAGCACTTAAAAGATTTTCTTATGTTGCATAGTGCCTCATTCACTCAACAGCAATTCCGCAACCACGAAATACACAAAAAAGATCACCAGACCAACCAAGAATAGAAAAACGGAAAGTGGTGTTGCAGTCAGTAGGTAATGCAGCCCGTACCATGACTGGGGATTGTCGACCCACTGGACGAAGGGATTATCCGGGGAAAGGAAATATTTGAAGAAGAGTGTGGCAGACATCTCAACCCATTCCCCATCCTTGAGCCACAGAAAACACTGATAGAGGAATACACCACCGGCAAAAACAAAAGGGAGAATGAACAAAGCACCCGCGGCACCGATAAAGGGGCCAAGGAGAATGCCACAACCCAATTCGAGAAGCTTGTGCTTCCAAGTGGTGCCTACTTCGGATGCGTCGGTTTCCTTCTTCAAGATTCTTCCCGAGAGTTATGGGTATTATTTTTCTTCCTGCATTGATAAGGGCCACTTGTTGTATGTTTCAAGCACAATCATACATGCTAAGAATTTCCTTTTCTGCTCCTTCTTGCCACGGATTCTAAACATCCTATCAACTAAAACGCACCTGTCACTGTAACCAAAATTGTAACCACGCCCAACCCCTAACCAAAAAATGAATGCGATTCCCAAAGAAGTGGGGACATATGGTCGGAAGGGTGGAAAGGTACGCAAACTTGCGGAGGTTTCTTTATCAGACCCGCGAGGCCTATCGCTGGGCCAGCCTAACCACCGTACCGGAGTCGGCAATTCCTACCTGTAATTTCTCTCGGTTTTCGGTTAAACTTGGGTGCGGATTAGGGTGCGTTTTTGCGCATCAGATGTACGGTTGCTGCATACTCTCAAGGCTCTAAATGGTTGAAACCATTGAATACATTGAACTCGTAATTTACCTAGTAGTCAGATAGACTTGTCTCATTTCTATGCGTGATCAGCCTTTCTTTTTCCGCTGTATCAACCAATCCTGCCGACGGGAGTTCGAAATTAGTCAAAAACTTTACCAATGTCCCGTCTGCTCGGACCTTCTGGACATTCTCATCGAACACCCGACGATGGACGTCGTCGAGCTTAAAAAGACCTTCCACCAGCGGCGAGCCTCTAACGACCCATTGGATCTCAGTGGCGTCTGGCGCTATCGGGAATTCTTGCCCTTTCTGAAGGAAGATCTCACTCACGTGGTTACCCTGGGAGAAGGAAACAGCCCTGTCGTCGAGGCCCCACGCTCCGCTGAATACATTGGCCTCAGCCGCCTGCGGGTGAAGCACCTTGGCTGGAATCCAACCGGCTCCTTCAAGGATTACGGCATGACGGTAGCGGTGACTCAAGCCAGAAAGCTGGGATCGCGCGTGGTAGCCTGCGCTTCCACCGGCAATACCTCCGCTTCCATGGCTGCTTTCTGTGCACGGGCTAATCTTCGGGCTGTGGTGTTTATCCCGGAAGGACAAATTGCTTTTGGGAAGCTGTCACAAGCTCTGGATTACGGTGCCCGGACTCTTCAGATCCAGGGAAATTTTGACGCCGCTATGGGCCTGGTCCAAGAACTGTCTCAGGAAAGCGAGCTTTATCTGATGAACTCTATCAATCCGTTTCGCCTGGAAGGCCAAAAGACGGTCATGATAGAGCTTTTTGATCAACTGAACTGGAAGATTCCGGACCGGATCGTAGTGCCTGGAGGCAACCTGGGCAACAGCTCCTCATATGGAAAGGTGCTGATGGAGTTGAAGGAGCTGGGTTTTATCGACAAGGTCCCACGGATCACGATCATTCAGGCAAGTGGCGCCGACCCGCTTTATCGCACATTGGTCACCAGTTCTCGCGAATTAGTCCCCGTCAGCGATGCTTGGACTCTTGCCAGTGCCATCAAAATTGGACGTCCCATTAGCTGGAAAAAGGCGGTGCGTGCTTTGGATTTTACCGATGGTTGGTGCGACGTGGTGAGCGAGGGTGAAATTGCTGATGCCAAGGCCATGTTAGGTCGTGATGGGATTGGCTGTGAGCCGGCCTCTGCCACTACGGTTGCCGGTTTAAGAAAGCTCATGACGTTGAGCCGAAGTTCTGAGAGCGAGGTCAGCGTTGACCCTGACGAAGATGTGGTGGCTATCTTGACTGGCCATCAGTTGAAGGATCCGGAGTATACCATCAACTATCATCTCGATAACCTTTACGAACATGCCGTCTACGAAAACCTGCTTGTAGAGAAATGGGGAAAGCTGAATTCGACTTTTGCTAATCAACCGATTGTGGTTCCACCCGACAAGAAAGAGATTATTCGTCTCTTGGAACTTTAACCGGGAGACTGCCGTCTCCGCTTCGACACAAGTCCGACACTGTGTTATTCTTTTTTCGTTCCCTGCAAATGAGAGCCAATACACTCGGAGAACTGAAGCGGCAAAAAGGAGTGCCATCCACCTTTCGATCGGTAAAGGATGAAATTCGCGAGAACCTGATTCGTAAGCTCGACGCAAAAGAAGAGCTTTTCCCGGGTATTATTGGTTTCGACGATTCAGTGATCCCCGGTATCGTCAACGCCTTACTTTCCCAACACAATCTCGTTCTTTTGGGATTGCGCGGGCAAGCTAAGAGTCGTATCTTACGCGCTCTGACCGACTTCTTTGACGAGGAAATCCCCTGTATCGCAGGTTGTGAGATCAATGATGATCCCTTCTTTCCCATCTGTGGCGTTTGCAAGAGACGCATCGAGAAAGAAGGGGACACTCTACCCATTGCTTATCTTTCGCGCGATCAGCGTTACGTGGAAAAGCTCGCCACGCCGGACGTCACCATTGCCGACATCATTGGAGACCTGGATCCAATCAAAGCGGCCAAACAGGGAAGAGACCTTTCCGCCCATGAGAACATTCACTTCGGACTTTTGCCTCGATCACACCGGGGAATCTTTGCCATAAATGAGCTTCCTGACCTGCCTCCCAAAATTCAAGTGGGTCTTTTTAACATCATGCAGGAGGGAGATGTGCAAATTAAAGGCTTCCCGATCCGACTGCCCTTGGATATTTTGCTGGTCTTTTCGGCCAACCCCGAGGACTACACAGCGCGCGGGAAGATCATCACCCCGCTGAAGGATCGCATTGGATCAGAGATTAAGACCCACTATCCATATGAGATCGAGGATGGGATTCGGATTACTCTTCAGGAATCCTGGCTGCGGCGAAACTCATCAGGAAAAGCAGTAATTCTCGATTTCATTACAGAAATCATCGAGGGGGTTGCTTTTGACGCACGTCAGGACAAGCGGGTTGACATGCGCTCCGGCGTCAGCCAGCGCTTGCCCATCTCCTGTCTTGAAAACAGCATGAGCAATGCCGAACGAAGAGCACTGGCTGCCCAAGAAAAGAGAACCGTGCCACGCATTTCTGACGTCTATGCTTCCATTCCAGCGGTCACGGGAAAACTGGAACTGGAGTACGAAGGAGAACTGAAGGGTTCTGAAACTATCGCCAAAGAACTCATCCAGTCGTCAGTACTCAAAGCTTTCAAACGATATTTCCCGAATCAGAACTTTGATCAGATCGTGCAGTGGTTTAACCTGGGAGGTGAAGTAAAAGTTGGTGACGAAACCCCTGCTCAAGAATATTTTCAGAAAGTGAAAGTGATCCAAGGGCTGGATAAGACCCTGAAAAAGTTGGGCATCTCCCCTAAGAGAGATCTGGAATTGGCGGTTTCGTGGATTGAATTTATCTTGGAAGGCCTACACGCTGAGAAAAGACTGAGTCGCAGCGAAGAGCGAGGCTACTTCAAAGAAACTAAGCAACCCGATGAAGAGTATTTGGGAGACTTCCCCCCCCCGCAAAAGGTCATTCAATTAAATATTGAGGGGGAGGGCAGAGCGTTTGGGCATTCACTCGTGAATGCCCAAACGCTCTGACCCCCTTCCAGAAACAATGAGTCGAGTTCGCTATAGCAAATACATCCCCAACCCTCTGGACGAGATTGACCTGCAGGATCTGATAAACCAGCTCAAGGATTTCTTTCTTGAGAGCGGTTTTTATTCTCAGTTCTATCCTCGCTCTCATGCCAATCAAAGCTTGGAGAACCTGTATTGGGCCCTAGCGGAAATCCTCGCCGACAATGAACGTCTCCCACCAGAATGGCGTGAATCTCTTCAGCAGTATGTGGAAGATTTTCCAGATGGGAACCTCCCTACAGACGTTCAGGACTTCCTGAATCAGCTCATTCAGCGGCTGGCCGACGAGAATTATATACGTCCTTCAGAACAAGGTTGGGGCCAACCCCCTCCCGAAGGGGAAGGTAGTGAGGATGAGCCTGTCCAGAACGTTCGGTTCGAGCTGACGGACAAAAGTATCGATTTCCTGGGTTACAAGACGTTACGCGAATTGATGGGTTCATTGGGTCGAAGCAGTTTCGGTCGTCATGAAACAAACAAGCTCTCGACAGGGGTGCAATCAGACGCCCACAGCCGAGCTTACGAGTTTGGCGATACACTCAATTTGGATATCAGTGCCACTCTGCTCAATGCGGTCAAGCGGGAAGGACTGGGGGTTCCAATCAATCTCGAATACAAGGACCTGATGGTCTACCAAACTGACTATCACAGTTCCTGTGCAACCGTCTTGATGTTGGACTGCAGCCACAGCATGATTCTCTATGGGGAGGACCGCTTTACACCTGCAAAAAAGGTGGCTTTAGCACTCGCTCATCTCATCCGCACCCAGTACCCAGGAGATTCTCTCCAGGTGGTGCTTTTCCACGATTCCTCGGAGGAGATCCCTTTGTCCAAGCTTGCCTCCGTCACAGTGGGTCCTTACCATACCAATACCTGTGAGGGGCTGCGCCTATCCCGGCGCATTCTGGCAAATCAGAAGAAAGATATGCGTCAGATCATCATGATCACGGACGGGAAACCTTCAGCTATCACGCTGCCCAATGGCCGGATTTACAAAAATTCCTTTGGGCTGGATCCCATGATCTTACAGGAAACCTATAGGCAAGTGTCTTACTGCCGAAAAGAGGGTATTCTCATCAATACTTTTATGCTAGCCAGGGACTATTACCTCGTGGGGTTCGTCAAGAAAGTTTCGCAAATCTGCCGTGGAAAAGCCTATTTCACCACCACCTTAAACCTTGCCAGCTATATTTTGATGGATTTCATGACCAAAAAGACCAGAACGGTACATTGATGGTCCCATCGGCTTACGAAATTTTTTTCCGCGGGAAACTGTAGTGGCCGCTCT
>JALLOM010000060.1 GCA_027717865.1 Acidobacteria bacterium AH-259-O06
GGTAAATCACACTTCAAGATCAGGTTCCAGTTCGATGCTACCTATTTAGTCAAAGTTTGTTAATAGCTTCCCGAAGCCGCGTTCTGATTGCTTTCTGTGTCTGCCGTTCATTCTGATACTCATCGATTTCCTCGTAGCAGAATCCAATGCTGTGAACATGACCTGTTGATTCGGAGTCAGGACTCCTGACTCGAGTGAGGAGGTGAGCCGGTTGACCACTACCCGCTGCGGCAATCGCAATATTGCCCACTTTTTCGAAAAACAGTCTCGCGAGGTTGTCGCTCAAGCGACGACGCCGACTCTCAAATGTGGGCCCATGGGCCGAATTTACCGTCTTTTTGGAGAACCCTCTGCGAATTGACCAAAACTCGAAGGGAAAACTCCCCCGAGGTTGCCCCTCATTGAACGATCTTCAAAAAGGCAAGACATTGGCCTTTATGGTGGGGCTATGCTAATGTACGTCGGGTAAGGCTCAACAACAGATACGTCAGTCGCAGATGTAAAACTAGGGTTGAGTCAAAAAACGGATCATAGTAAACACGAAAAATTCGACAAACTTTCCGTAGGGGAAAAAGAGTGGCTGAGCTAGGCAAGTTGGACACTCCTTTGTATGGGATAACCGAAGCTGCTCGTTACATAGATATGCCTGTTAGCACGCTGCACTATTGGGTAAGGGGTGAGCGAAATTCAAGGCCTGTCATCAAGCTGCCTGATGAGGCTCCCATGCTCTCATTCATGAATTTGGTTGAGGTTTATATGCTGTATGGTATCAGGCGCCAGTACAAGATTCCCTTGCCGGCCGTTAGGAAAACTATCAACTATCTCTCTCGGAGCTTCGGCTCAAAACACCCCTTAGCTGAGGAAAGTTTACAAACTGATGGCATTGACCTTTTCATCGAAAGGGCAGGACAGCTTATTAACTTAGTTCAGTCCGGTCAACTCGCCATGCGCGCAATATTGGAAACACACCTGAGACGAATAGAGTACGAACGGCATGGAGTTGCGATAAGACTTTACCCATTCACAAGGATTCACGGCTCCGACGATCCAAAGATCATAGTGATCGATCCTACGATCTCATTTGGCAAGCCAATAGTAAAAGGCACAGGAATTCTGACCTCTATTTTGGCGGAGCGATACAAAGCTGGAGAGGAAATTTTAGATCTAGTTGAGGATTATGGTCTCAAACAGGGCCAAGTCGAAGAGGCAATCCGATACGAAATCACGCCGCTCGCAGCCTGATCCTGTCTTCTTCGTTGATAGGAATCTCGGACGCAAGGTTTTTCCCAATCACCTTAAACAAGCAGATATCAGGGTTGAAATTCATGACGAACACTTCGAGCAGGATGAAAGCGATGAAGTCTGGTTAAGAACTGCGGGTCAGCAAGGGTGGGTCGTGCTCACAAACGATAAAGCAATTCGCTATAGGAGCGTAGAAACAGCAGTATTGATGGGGGCCAACGTACGCATGTTCGTTTTGAGTGGCAATTTAAAGGCAGTCGATTCTGCAAACGTCTTTATTGAAGTATTCCCGCGAGTTAAGAATTTTCTGACAAGACACAAGGCCCCTTTTATCGCCAGGATCTACAAAGACGGGAAAATCAAAATGAGGCGGAGTCATACGTAGTTGGATCGACTCAAAAACTGAAAACGAGACAGGGTGCGCACTGGGTGCAAAAGAGTTAGTGAAAGGGTCGTCCCGAAATCGTCCCGCTTGAAACCGTATTCATACTGACGAAACCGTTCAAAAGAGGGGGAGAAAATCCGGATAAGTTCTAGTTTTTACTTAGGTTTTCGTAGCTTTTCGTTTGGTCGGAATACAGATTTAGGATCTGGTGGGGTAACACCCGTGGGGGTTCGAGTCCCCCCTTTCGCACCATTTGTTTTCTGTTGTTGAAAAGACTGGACTTAGGTATACTCCTTCCTCAAAAAGCTAACGAATAGCTAACGGCAATTTCGCTGCTCAAAGGAACCGTCTTCTTGAAAAGACCTCTCCAACACGTAATCGACAGCCAGGGCGACACCTTACTAAGTTCCGTGACTGGAGTCACTAAGTTGGTCTGTCAACAAGGGGAATAGGATTACGGCGTCGGACTTCAATGTAGAAATCTTTAGGATCATGAATCTACCGGTATCTTCTTCAAGATCCAGCTCAAGAGTTCACGAAACACCAAGTACTCCACCAAAGAGGACTTCATCTCAGAACAGATTGAAATTGCAAACGTGGAGGCGTGGCCATAGTAAGTAGGAGGGTCTTATGCGAACCAGTTCGGTGTTTTTATTATTGCTGAGCATGCTTTTATTGAGTGCGGTGAGCAATGAGGTTGTAGGTCAACAAGGAGGGGATGGCCCAGAGGAGCCTCCTGTGCAAGGGACGGGGCCACTAGAAACACCAGGAGCCCCGCAGCCAACACCAATGGGCACACCGCCAGAACCTCCAACGCTTGGAACCGGAGGACCCGCGCCACCGCCACCACACGGATCATCTCGCACATACTTCGTGGACCCACAGTTAGATGGCATGTACTACATCTTCGCTCTTGTTCTTTGTGGAATCGTGGGAGTTGGCCTGATGATCCCTCGATTGAGAAAGGCTTGGCAGAAGATAGAGGATCATTAAACAATGCCTTTTCCCAACCAACCTTCGCGCCCATTCACCCGTGACGATATAGAACGCCTACACCCCGAACAGCTAGGTTGCTACGGCCTTTTCACGAAGTATCAGTGGGTTTACATAGGTAAGGGCGACATTAGGCAGCGACTCTTAGGTCATTTGAATGGGGATAATGAGTGCATCAACCAGATGCCGCCGACACATTGGATAGGTGAAGTGACAGCCTACTACGAAGATAGAGAAAAGCAGTTGATAACCGAGTTCCTACCACGCTGCAATCGAAAGAAAGGCTATAAAGATAGAGTGATCAGCCGGCTCGCTGAACTCCAAGTAAAACCCAAGTGTGAAATTTGTGACCATGACAATTGGACGTTCGTTGCTCAGGTCATAGCTGTCCCAGTCTTGGATAATGATGGCCTCTTCGTGCTGCCGCCGCCGCAAATTCCTTCGGCAGGGCTAGTTTGCAATAACTGTGGAAACATAAGGTTCTTTGCTTTGGCCGCCTTAGGAATCGACTTAGAGGGCGAGACAAAGCAGGAAGAAAAAGTAGTAGTTCAGAAAAAATGACCATTGGTGGTTCTATACCTTCGCCACGCTCCTACATCCACTGGAATCCAGACCGCACAGAGTATTCTCTGACCGAGGAAGAGTTGGATAAGGTACACCACGGAGGGCAGAGTATCTGGAAGGACTTTTGTCTCGTTTCAACGTCTGTCGGGATCTCGACAATGCTGAACGCTATAGCGACTACTATGAGCCAGGAGGACTTTTCACTTACGCTCAGTCTTTTTCTGAACTACCTGTTTGGGGTAGTTGGAGTCATATTGGCAATATGCTTCGGCATCGCATGGTATAAATCTCACAAGAGCGTCGGGAAGGTCCTTGTTGCTATTAAGAACAAGCCTAAGATGGAGATTGGAGCTTCAACACTCCAGGTAGGCCCACTAACCGGTGAGACTCGAAAGTACAAGTGACGGGGATTCCTTAGTCGAGACAGGCCAAAGTCATCATGATTGACCCCTCCAGAGCTTGGCAAAAACGAAAGGTGCAAGAGAAAATACCTCGGACTAGAAGAGAATTGCCCCCAACTTGGCGGCCGCATCTTCCTGCATATCCGGCAGCACATGCTGGTAGATGTTCATCGTGATCTCTACACCCTTGTGACCCAAACGTTCCGACACCACCGGAACCGGGACACCCGCCTTTAACATTAACGTTGCATTCGTATGGCGCGCGCCGTGAAACTTGATTGGCCTAACTTTAGCTTTCTCGATTATTTTCTTGAACTCCCTTTGCCCTAGGTTGTTCATCTGAAGCGGTTGCCCCAATGTGTCCCATCTCTTGGACATATGCTCCCACTCCTTGGCAAAGACTAGGCCGAAGTCGTGGTAGCGGTTGCGGTTCTTCATCTTCAGCTCTGCTTGGTGTTTTCGATGAACCTTTAGCAGCCTTGCTGTCTCAGGAGTGATCGTAATCGTCCGCTTGCCCCGCTTGGGAGGTCCAAATACAGGCTCTGCACCCGGCTTTATCAGTTGCTCAACAATGGTGACTTTGCGTGTGCTGAGATCCACATTGGGCCACTTCAGACCACACAGCTCACCTTTTCTTGCTCCAGTATCCAGGGCCAGGGCATAGAAGGCTGCTGGCTGTGGTCCAAAGGCTTTGGTAGTAGCGAGAAACTGTCTGGCTTCATCTTGATTCCAACAGTGCTCAATTGCGTCTTCATTCCCTTCGGGCCTGTGGGGTTTGTTGTCCACAAGCTTCGCGACGTTTTGCTTCAAGAATCTTTTCCGTTGAGCTGCTTTCAAGGCCCCAGAAATGAGGGCATGGTGAAGCTCCAAAGTGGTCTGGCTCAGTTTTGAGTCGGCGTAATACCGCTCAATGTGAACTACATCCAGCTCCTGAAGACGGATCATCCCCAAGTGCGGTTTCAGGTGATTCTCGATAATCCCCTGGTAAGTCTCGTACGTCCTCTGTCTCTTGGCTGGAGGTTTGATTGCAAGTTGTACCCACTGATCCAGCCACTCGCCAAAAGTGATTTTGGAAGGCTCAACTAGCTCATGGGTGTTCAGTTGATGGAGCAGCTTGGCCAGCTTTGCTTCAGCATCCCGCTTTGTGCCTCTTACCGTGAACCATTTCTGCTTGCGCTTCCTCCCCCCCGTTTTGGGGTCAGTTTGATAGCCCAGGTCAAGGATAATGCTCCATGACCCTTCATAACGTTTCTTTAGGCTTCCCCTTGCCATGATTTCTCCCTCCATAGAAAAAGCCCCTACGCCTACTGGTGAACCTCTCTAGGCTGCTACGCAGAGAAAGGCAGTAAACGCAAGGGCGACACCGATTTTGACACAGTGAATCAAGGTTCACTAGGTCTCCTTCTCCGCGTAGCATTAGTATGCTATAAGCAGGAAAGGCGCAATTTCAAGGATTGAATCAAAAGCTATCTTCTCGCCGTAGCACCTCTTTTGGAATCCATACCCGCCGGCCAAATCGCTTCACTGGTAAGTCGCCTGATCGGATCAGTTCATACACTGTCGTGCGCCCGAGTCCGAGATAAGCACGAAACTCTTCTGGTGTCAGCAGCTCAGGCAGATCCTCAAGTTTCGTTTGGCGGGTGACATTCATTGCCCTTTTGCCGTCCTTCTGTGGGGCATCCCCGGCCAACAGGACACCTCGAGTTGCCGCGCGCGGAAATCCTGCAACTGTTCCTTTCTCATAATTCGCCTACACTCGTTTATCTTCGCTACCCGACCCTGATTCTTGCCTTTGTCTATAATCACTTCGCCAATTTTTTAGCTGCTAACCAACCTGACAACTTCCGTCCAACGCTTTGAAAGCGAGTTGAGCAACGACTTCGCTGTCGATTCCTTATGAGCGGATTGCGACCAAGTCTCATCGTCCCTGACTGACGTGATCGCCGATTCGATCAGGTCTACGAGGACTGCCGGCTCCAAGGCATCGAGTTCCCAACTGTCATGTCCAAACTCAGCGATATAGGCCGCCGCTCGAGAATCCGTGACTTTGGCAGGATTCGGTGGCGGACTGAACTCATCGATTTGGTCCCAATTGAGTGCCAGTCTCTTGACTTCCATACCGCCCATGAACAACTCAAGGCGGTCAGTGATGTCCCGGGTCATGTCTTTCCCCGAGGGGTCATGATCACCCAAGTGGAAGATAATCGGTATCTGATCGTCTTGCAGGCCCCATTCCCTGAGCCGCATTGCGGCGGACCACATCTCTGATTGAGAAGTGTAACCCCGGCACGAGAAGTAAGGCACATCAAGCTCTTCACAAATGCCAGCGATTACTCCAACGAGTGCGTCCTTCTCAATCCAGACTTCAGGTCGGTATGGCTGATCCTTCCACTTGTCGATTGCGTAGCTTTCGGCGCACGCCTGGACAATCGAAGCCGGAGAAGACCAATGTGGATTGACCTGGAGGTTACGAGTACGGTCTGTGATGTAGTCCCAATCAATGAGTCCAGTAAGCCTGGCGCCGTTGATGATCGAGCCTAAGCGTTTGTAATCGCGTTGGGTGTTCGGGATGATGGCACGAGCTACGAACTGGTAGTAAAGTTGCCGGAGAGTGAGAACGAATCCTTGTGCAGCGTACTCCTCGATGATCTCATTGGCAGCGTGGATGATCGCCAGCGATTGAGCTGAGAGGTTCTTATCGATGTAGCAAATCTTAGGCATTCTTTTGACCTGTAGTCTCAATCCCGGTCTTCCACCGAATCCTTCCCAGTTCTCTCCAACAGGTTCATTTCGGTTTGTCCATTCGGTAGCGTTCAATTCCGTTTCGCTGCATTTATCTCTGCTCAGGCCCGCAAACCAAATCCTGCTTCGCTCGTAACCAAGGCACCGCTACCTTACGGATGAGGCGCAGGAAGCTAGGGTCCGAGCTCTCCCAAAGCTGACGATAGTTTCGATTCAACTTCGCGCTTACACTCGGGCTTTTGATTTTTCCGTGAGCCACCATCCAGATCAGCCCTCGATTCAGCTTCACTCTAGCGGCCACCTTCTCCCATGAGCCGAGGTTCGCATGAAGCCGTCTGAGCAATTTTGCCTCGGGAGAATCCGATTCATTGTTGCCAAGGGTCGTCTCTTCATGGTGATCTGTTAACGCCGAATTAACGGCCGCCTCAATCGCTTGTCCAGACTTCATATAAGATCAACTCCCTGCAGCCACGCTCACCACGCTCGGTTTGTCCTTGAGGGTCTGCATCTGGGCCTTTGTTCGCCTTTTCCGCTTCCTGCGGCTAGACCTATAAATCGTCATCTCCTCAGCTCTTCGTAAAACCCTTAGCCTCGACGGCACGCACCCACGGCGGTGTCTTCCCTCTGAGTATGAAAGCCTCTTTTGTCTCCTTAAGCATCGCCTTGGGTGGGCAACGCATCTGAACTAGCCCGAAACTCAGCCCGTCCCACTCTAAGGCGTTTCCGCAGTCATGACAGCGAAGCGCGTGGAGGGAATCCTGGCCGACATTGGTGGAACCGCAGCAAACGCAGAACAGCACATTCTTGTGCTCCTGGAGGGTCTCCTGAAATCTCTTCAATTTATCCTCAATCATGAGTTGTCTACCGCACGTAGCATGGCGCCCCACTTTTAAGCCAACTGCTTGACGTTCCAGAGTTCTCCCATTGTCCTGATTACTCTCGTGCTGGATATATGTCTTCCGCGTTCTCGAAAAAGGTGACTTTGTCGGAATCAGTGTCCAAAACAACTCCAATGGATCCGGTAAACACTCGCCACAGCTCTCCACGCCCCTTGGGCGTCACAACCCTCTTGTCGATTAAGGGATACAACCTCGCCTCCCGGTGATCGAAGAGCCGCTCTGCTTCTATACATTCTGTTGGCCAGAGGGTAAGTAATTCGAGGATTTCTGCCTTATGTTTAGAGATTAAATGCCTTATTTCTGCGGTTATAACTCCTTTAGGAGCACGGCAGCGAATCTTGTCCCCCTCCGCGATCAAGTTGACGCCCAGGTTGTCCAGTTTGGCGACGATCCCCAAGGCACTCATATGAGTTCCTCCTCGGTGTTGGACGGGTTGGCAGGGATGGGCGCTATTTCAGGGTCAATAGGGTCGACAGAGTCGAAGCGTAAGCGCGACTGGATTTCAGCCCCTTTTTTTTGGCCCTGTTTTATGGCGTTTCCAGATTTCGGGGGCACAGTTGGGGGGCAGGAGGTGTTGAAATCGCTGGGAGTTGGCTCTATTGGCCCTAATGGCCCCGAAATGGAAGGTATACCATCCAGATTGTCGGCCGAGACATGCACCGCATACCTTCGTTTACTGCCGATGCTCACCCGAGCCAGGTTTTTGCCTTCCTTGAAAGAAGCGAGCAAACCCCTCTCCTTGAGCCGCCTCCAAAGGGTGTTCTTGGTGACAGGGAGACTATCCCCCTGGTCGCGGGCGAGGCGTTGCGCCGCTGCGAAAGCCGCGTCAGGCTCCAGGTAAAGATCATTGCCGTCGAGCCATCCAATGCAGGTTCCCCGGGGTCGCCACTCAGTATTCTGACCGACGCTCGCTTCCCACCAACCCCAGCTGGTCGCATCCACTGGTTCTTCCCCAGATTTTCTGTCCGACAAGTATGCGTTCCCACTCGTGATCGCTGCAGCGATGAGACTAAGGAACCTGTTGGTTGGATCCTCACCGGACTGGTGTTGGGCCTGGGCGCCGGCCACCTCGCCGAGTGCCTCCCAACCCCGACGCCAGTACTCTTCCCTGTCGTCCTGAGAAATCGCTTCGACCTCACACGCGAACTCCAGAAGAAGCTTCAGGCCAATCGCCAGATTGGCTACAATATCGGGAATCCTGCGGTGAAAAGTCTCCTTCGTTGCCTTGGAGCACAATTCCTTCTTGAGTTTAGGGAGCCTCCCTTTCAAATCACCCAGTTGAGGGGCAAGCCACTTCAGGAAACCCGCCATGGCCGCAGCGAACACTCCTTTGTCCCGGGCCTCCTGTGCGAATGTGAGCTTCTCCGGGTCGACATTACCCTGATTGATCTCAACCACCAGAAGTCTTGACCGAAGCGACTGGCCGCGTAGAATGTCTTCACCGGTGCCGATGATCAAGCTACGGGGTGTATAGCTTGGGCGGGCTTTGCTATCAGAACGGAGCCTCCCTCGCCCTGAGTGGTTTCCAGCTCCGCGAAAGACCCTGTCAGCATCCCGGTGAAGTCGAGCAACGTCAGCTTGGGTTCCGCACGGAGCAAAATCGTCGATCACGAGAATGGCATCCTTGGCCAGAAAGGCCAGGAGCTCTAGGAAATTCGCAGTTGATTTCCAGTTTCCTGGGAAGTTCTCACGACGAAAACTCATCCCGAAGTGACTCTGCGCAAGGGCCGCCAATTCTGACTTGAAAACACCGGTGGATCCTGAGTAGTGGAGAGAGAAGTCGGCGGTGAGAATCTCGTTCAAAGTGGCACGGTAAACTGCGCCCAGAGTGGGTATCGTTATCCGATCCGGCGCCAGATCCAGAATTTCAAGGGAAGCCTTGATCGCAGAACGCAGTTCCTCACCTTCGGGAGGATCACTCAGATATATCTGGGCCAGTGGACCCTCCGGTTCAACGGTCACGGTGGTGATGTTTCCCCTGCCTCCGATGGCCCCGCCGGCATGGAGGTAAACCCAATCACCATCGATCTTGCGCCAGCCGGTATGAGTGTAGATGTGGCGGCGCTCAGCTTCGGTGGAATGGAGTTGAATGGCCTCCCGCAGTCGGTCCTTAGCACCCATTCCAGCACTCACCACCGCTTCCACACCCCAACTGGACATCACCCAGTTCATGCTGGAGAATTGTGCTGCCGGTATTTGTGTCCTCGGTAGAGCAGTCCCATCTTGTTTCTTACCTTCGATCTCTAGGAAGAGCTGGGGGTCCACTCCGTCATCCCGGACGACTTCCGACCTGATGGTAGCTTCGAAATTGCACAGAGAAACCACGAACACCTCGCCATCTCTGTTGCACCTTCGATGGGACATGCAGCCATTGCTGACAGCATAGGAGCCGTTTTTTTCCGTAGAGTCTCCTATATCCCGTAATTCCGGGGCCAATAGGGCCATTAGAGCCCGTAAATCATTTCCAGCGGCGAAAAAGTCATCCAGACCGACCTTTTTTCCTCCCTCGCCAGGAGGAAGATAAGCGAAAGAGACGTTGACCCGACGTTTCTTTAATAATGCTTGCAAACGTTCCAGGGCCATGTGGACTTCGGGTTTCGTCATGACATCGCTGTCAAAGACGAAAGGAACATCACGATTATTGAGCGCAATATCTTCCCAGTCGGCAAGCGCTGTTTTACCGCCCAATTCGTTGGTGCCACGCCAGTTCTAAACCCCCAGGACAGCGACACAACACAACCCTTTACTTGCCGCGGCATCCGCCTTGCGCGCTCCTTCCGTGATAAAGAGTGGCTTACCAGGATCTCCTAACGAACTCCGGATTGTTGGTGGAATATCCAGTGCCATCCGAGAGCCGGCCACGGTTTCGTACTTGACGGGCTTGCCGTTTCGGCTGTTTATGCGCGGCTGGTCGGGACGAAGCTGGTAGTTGACGATTTCACCTCTGACACCCCAGATGGGAATGAGCAAACCTGGGACACGACACTGGCTGTCTTTGAAACCGAGTCGCTTCAGTTCGGCTTTTGTCGTAACTGAGCGATACCCGCGTGCCTGTGCAACTTCAGGCGAGATGGCTGAATCGGTCAGTAATTTCAAGTGCTGTGGTAAGAGCCCTTTCATCGAAAATCCTTTTTTAGTTCTGGGCATCTTAGCTCCGTACCGTCTTTCTGCGGAGGAATGCTTCAAGATCTTCCGCTCGGATGCGAATTGTCCTACCGATGCGGATGACCTGCAGTTCACCGGAGTGAATGAGCCGATAGATCGATGACTCACTCAGCTTTAAAATGCGACCCACTTCGTGAGTTCGATAAAAAGTGTTCATAAACGCCTCCAAATTGAGCCAAAAAAAAACGGAGCCGAGCTGCAAAGCAAAACTCTTTGCAACCGGCTCCGTTTGTGGGATTAACCCGGTAACGTTGAACTCGCTGTTCCAGATGCGAGTTCGCTACTATGGTAGACTCTGGAGGTGACAAATAGGAGTTGAAGCCTCCAGACCGGATTCAGCACCTCAACCACAAGCGATCCCATTAGAGAAGCCTGTAGAGAACCCGGGAGACTAATGCAGGGTCACCGAGCTCTTCTTAGAATGCTGCTTCTAGCTCCTGGCAAGGTGGGCCACCAATGACCATCTCGTCTCAAATGACGACGGCATTGGATCCCTCCGACTCTCGCTTCCAAGACTTCCTGTGACGGATGAATTTGAAGCCATAGTGGGAAGGATCGTTTGCTTCCATTCTACTGAATCTTTCTACGCAGAAAGTCTGCCGGTTCCAGAGCGTTCAACAAACGGGACCGCTGCTCTTATGAATGTTGGTGACGACGAATTTCTGGTTCCCTGGCCGCAATCGGGACAGCTCGACCAGCTCGCTCTTCTCGTTGGCAAGCGGGAGATCCTAAATCGCCTCCTTCGTCTCCTCGCCCAAGTGGGTGGCGATCTGAACTTTCTCCCGTATGGTCCGACTGCTTACTCCAGTTTTTGCGGAAACGTCTTCACCGAAAGTGGCGGATTCCGCCGTTTTCGGTTTCTTGCCAGCCAGCCGCCCCTTCTCACCGCGTTTAGCACGAGCACCACCACGCTTGGTCTACGGGTGCAGGGCCTCGTAGATCTCCTTGCGACGCTTCAGTCGCTCCGCCCGTTCCAGCACGTCCAGTTCGTGTTGGAGAATGCGCATCTGCAATGCCAAGCGGGCAGACTCGGTAAGTGGATCACTTGTCCGAGAAGGGCGTTATACGTCCAGGTGGAGCCTTCAATCCCCAGAAGGACGTTTCTGGACCGCATGCCAACCCACGCGCTGAAATCTGCCGTCAGCACATGTACTTCCAGGAAATTCCTAGGTCAATGTAAAGGTCGAAGATGCTGAGGTGGTGTCATACTGCTGGCTGTAGATTTCAGCGCGTCGGCCGCCCGCAGGATCTGCACTTGGCGCTCATCAAGGTGGAGCGACAGCATCAATCAGCCTGATTGCTCTTCCCGCGAGCACGAACTCACGTGTTTCGATCGGGCCAGACGGGCCTGAAAGGCCGATCCCAGCGAACTTCTTGAGCGCGTCACCGGCCGACTGGGGCAACTTCGAAATGAGGTCTATGTCATACAAAGTACCCGTGGGAATCCCCGCCCCGATAGCAACAGCCCAGGTATCATGGTCACCTCGGTAGCCATCGGTCAAAACGAAGCCAACTCCTTGATGCAGACGTTTGAGGAAAGCTTGAACCTGACCGATCCCCTTTGATGATCTCCTGGTTTCGCTTGTAGGCCTCCCAAGGCGATTCCGGCCGCAAAGTGGACTTCAGCTCGACGAATATCTTCTCGTTGTCCTTCTCAGCGAATACGTCGATCTCCGAGTCTGGGTTCTTCAGGCGAAACTTTGGAACGGCAGTCCAGCCAGCCTCTTTGAGGACCCCCAAGCAACGGTCAATCATTCTATCCTCTCGAAGCTGGCTGACCCTGGAATACTGTGTCGGATCTACTCGAGCCGCCAATCTAAGCATAGCGCTGTCGGAGGCCAACCCGAGGGCAGTCTTAACGAAACTTGAGACACCATACCGCTTGCCGTTGATGCTAACAAGCGGCGTGTCCATCCAGGCCGTCCAGTTCCAGATGGCTTTGCCAGCCAATTTTGGCGAAGGAAATGAAAGATCCTCTAACACCGCCGCATCCGCTTGAGTTTCGGGTTCTGGCACCTCGAAAACGACAGGGCGTTTGAAGAGGTCCGTCTTACCCCATAGTGTGGAGACGACCGTCTCCGTTTTTGCCTTTTCGGCAGCTTCGACGATCTTACGAGCAACACGCCTGAAATCAGCGGCATTCCAGTCCGACGTGAGTTGGTCGGTGTCATGCGTGAGGACAGAGTGGATGTGGAACGGATTCGTAGCGTGCTGGTGTTGGATGATGGTGCTGTCGAAGCCCGTTACATTTCCGCCCTCGTAAACCTCGACTGCCCCAGAAGCTTGGTCCAAACAAATAGTGACAAGATCATGCTTTGCCATCTTTAGGGCGTCCACGAAGTTGATATAGAAGTGCCCTTGCTCTACAAGGGCATACAGGGCCTCATCATTAGGTAGGGCGGCTATGTCGCCGCCACTTTCTGGACACAGGGTGCCTGCCCATTTGAGCGATTGGAGAACGCCAAGGTGGAGGTGCACTTCGACAGCGACGGCACTCTGGACTACGTCGGGCTGCCCGGTCTCCCGAGCCCAGCCAATTTTCATGTAAACGGCCTCGATGGCATCCCGATAATATTCCAACACGGCCCTTAGCAACCGTGATCGGGGCGCCTGCCAATACCGCAGTCCCTCGATCTTCTGATCGATTTGCTGCTCGACCGCTCTTACTTCTTCGCTAACACCCATGGTGACTTATCGTCCTTTTTATTTTGGGAACGACTATCCCTGAATAGCGCAACTCTGTTTGCTCATCAACAGTTTAAAAGAGCCTGAACAGAACGGGTAATGCTGTTTTTCCGACCGGATGTATACTTGGACCGATGATCCACGTACCTGAACGAGTTGAGGCTATCCGAAGCCGCGTTGCTGCCGAAATGAAGTCTGTCTCCGATTTGGAAGCCCTGGTTAAGGACCCTTACATTCGAGGACAACTTCAACAAGTACGAAACTGGCTTGATGACATAGAAGCCTTTTTCCTCGAAAGCCTCTCGCGGGAAGCGCGAACTCCCGAGGAGGAATCCACTTGGCTTAGTCACGCCGAGATGACTCTTCATCTGGCTGCCCGGCAACGCAAGTCTATTCAGGACCTTGTTGCAAAGTACGGTCCGAACATCACTTCTATCGGATAGCTCCTGTAGCGAGATGCGGACCAAGGGGCCTTTTAACAAAAGGCCCCGGGTTTCTCTATACCCTCATTCCGGTAGGCCGTCTGGTCGGCAAGCCGTCCGGGTGGGGTGCCGCATACCATCGCGCCTGACCGGTCATGGCTCAATGCCGATCCGGTC
>JALLOM010000061.1 GCA_027717865.1 Acidobacteria bacterium AH-259-O06
ACTCTTCGAGGTTGTGGGTTACTAGTGTATATCCTCGCGAGAGGACTAGCGAGGCAATCAAAAGATCATAGGGACCTACGGATTTGCCTTTTTTGGCCAAGGCTTGTTTGACTCTACCAAAAGTGCGGGCCGCTTGAGAATCGAAACTAAGTTGGCTCAAATCTCTCAGAAAACTCTCCAGGATACGGAAGTTTTGCTCCACCTTCGTCGAATGATACACCCCGTAATAAAGCTCCGCGACCGTTATGGTTGACACAGCCAGTTCTGAGCTTGCTCTCTCACTGATCCGGTCGAACACTTGAGGATAGTCGCCTCGCAGAAAATAAATGCAAGTATTGGTGTCGAGGACGTAGATCATGTGAGGCGCTTTCGGCGGGCGTCCCGACCGAGGTGGCTGCGGATCTTGGGTTTTAGATCAGGTATTTTGCCGAAAGCAGAGAGCAGGTTTTCGGGCCTTTTCCTTTCCAAACCCTGCCGCAGCAACTCCTGCACGTAGCGGGACCGGCTCATCCGGCCCTTTCTGGCTCGTCTATCTAGTTCCCGAACAAGTGAGTCATCAATATAGATCGTTATTTGCATTAGGCGTTCAATTATAAGTAAACATATAATTGGCGATCAAACCGCAGAGAACGCAGCCGGCCCGAGCCGAGACCGGTTCCGCTGCATCTGGGCACAGCGTTTGGATCCGGCCACGAAACGGTCGATCTGTCATTCGAAATCTGGGAATCATCGGAGAAGCCACCAAGAAACTGCCCCAGGAACTCCGCGCTCGCCAATCACAAGTTGAATGGAAAAAGATGACAGGTCTTCGCAACATTCTTATCCATGAGTATTGGCATCGACCTGGAGATCATCTGGGATATCATCAAAAACAAGCTCCCAACCTTCGAGAAAGAGGTCAGACAATTGCTCTGGGAGAAGAGTTCATCCGAGTAAGCTCCCAGTGTTTTTCCGGCAATCAGGTCGATTAGACAGGGTCAGAGCGCTCAGTGTCCCGGCCTGCTGCAAATTACGGCAGCCTCGCTTTTCTGAGCGATTTTTTCGTCGAAGCAGCGCAAAATCTCGTCACGTCGGGCCAGGACGGCCTTGATCTCGGCTTTTCTCAGGTAGGGGTCGAGTTCTTGCATGAGAACGTCTTCCTTCAGTTCGCGCAGCCCATTGTAGAATCTGCGGTCAATCCTGAACAAGCTCTTGACGTTTTGCAGCTTTTTATGGAGCCGAAAAGCCCGAGTAAAGTCGATCATCCAGAGCGTCCAGTCCTTTGTGATCAACAGGTTTCCCAGATTCGGATCCGTATTGTAGACCAATTGGGTAAAGATGCGGACTTGATGCATCTGGTCAACCCAGAGCGCGGGCTTAGGCGGTTTAATTTTCTCCTGGTGCCGGTCTAGGTCCATCATCAGAAAGTCATCCACCCACCAGGTCACGGAAGCCGTCGTCCCACCGATCTTCCGCTCCACCGAGACGGGGACCATGTTCAGACCCAGGAGTTTGTCCAAGCGGTAGGCGGCGATGTTGAACTTGTAGCTGTCGCGGAAGTTCAACTCCATGCCACGGTCTGACTCAAATCTGGTCTTGTAGATCTCCACGGTTTGAATGTGGGCATCGTGCGTGAGTCGGCCGTCTGTGAGTGTGGCCCGCTCCGACGCCGTGACGCCGATCGGGAGCGTCTCGCGCTTTACGACCTTGGCGTTGAGCAGAAATTCTTCCATCTGGGCGCGGGTTAACTGAGGTGAAGCTGTGGCGGGTGGCTCCTGTGCAAACAGCCTTGGACCGACGAGCACACTCCAAGCGAGCAAGGCCAATGGGCAGTAAATCCAGGTACGTTTCATTGGGAACCTTCCTTTGCTGACAGGCACACTCTTTTCTTCGTTCGCTTCACTGACGATAAACCGGGAATGAGGTGTCTTTCAAGCGCAAAAAATCAGGGGGCCAGACGGAGGGGATAGCGATCGGGTAATATACTTTCGTCTAGCGGGACTCCTGTCGTTTTGGGGAGAATCTCGGCTTGGTTCCGTTAACTTGAACAGTGCCCTCCCTGAAGTTGGGGTCACTCGCCCGTCGGCACGAGGCGCTTGAGTTCGTCAACCCAGTTGAGGACGACGTTGACGTGTACGATTGGCGGCATTTTCGTTCGGTGACGGCAATTTGCCGCACCAGGTCTCGCCGGCGTTGCACAATCGCGCGCAGGCGTTTATGCTTCCGACATCCTGAACAAGGAGCAATACAATGAGAAAGTCTGTCGATCGCAGGCGGTTTTTAAAGACGTGCACCGGCCTTGCCGGGGCGTCGTTTCTGGCACGCTACCGAGCTCTGGCGGCCCCCGAAAAGGGGCGCCTCAAGATTCTTGACATCAGGGTCATGATGCTACAGGGGCCACGGACATACACCCTGGTGAAGGTGGAAAGCGGCGCAGGGCTCTTCGGCATCGGTGAGGCATACGGCAGCCCGGGCGTCGGTGTGAAGGAGCAAGTGCTGGCATTGCGGGAGGACTTCATCGGCAAGGACCCGCTCGAAATCGATGTTCTCTACACGACGCTGGGGCGGCGAACCGATGGGTCCGCACATTCGCTGATGCGGGCGGTCAGCGGGATCGAGATGGCGCTGTGGGACCTCGCCGGCAAGATCCTGGACGTTCCCACGGCCACGCTCCTGGGCGGGAGGTTCCGGGAAAAGGTGCGCATGTACGACCACGCCGCCCCCAGAAACATGCTGAACAACGCCTCCTGCCGGGAATGGGCGCAACGGGTCCGGTCGAACCCGAGCGGGTTCACCGCCCACAAGTTTGGATTTCTGCATACAGACCCCGCTAAGGATAAGGCGCGCGACCTGGCGAACCGCGTGCTGACCACCCGCGAGCTGGCGCAGATCCGGCAGGGCTACGAGAACTGCCGCGAGGCCATCGGCTGGGATCACGACATCATGGTCCACTGCCACTGGGAATACGACGTGCGGACAGCGATCCAGATCGCGGAAGCCATCGCGCCCATGAAGCCGCTGTGGCTGGAGGACCCGCTCCTGGTGGATTACTCAGAGAGCTGGAAGCGGCTGACGGAAAGTTCCGCCGTTCCCATTTGTACCGGCGAAAACCTTTCGCGGCGCCAAGGCTTCAAGGACTTTATCGTCAACTCGGCCTGCGATATACTCCATCCGGATCTGCGGAACACGGGTGGTTTCCTCGAGACGAAGCGTATCGCCGACATGGCGGAGGTGTGGGGAATCCCGATAGCTACCCATAACACGGGCAGCCTGGTGTGCACCATGGCAACGGCCCAATGGGGGGCCTCGATCCGGGACTTCATGACCTGTGAGACAGTGACCGGCAAAGGGGATTGGATGGACAAGGTCATCCTGAGCGACAAGCCACCGATCCGGGATGGATACATCTGGCTGACTGACAAGCCGGGCCTTGGGATCGAACTGAATCCCGACGTCGTACGGGCTCACTTGGCCGAAGGAGAGAATTGGTGGGGGTGAGCGCGGCGACGCATCTCTCGGACTAGGACGATAGTTTTCGAAGGTGATTTTGCTATGCCCAAGCTCGCGGCCATTTCACCTCGGTTACAATAATCTTTTCCTGAAAGGAGACCAACAATGCGACGTCTAACTTTGTTCCTGTCTCTGGTTACCTTCGCCGCTAATGCTTCGGCGGAGGCGCAAACGAAGAAAATCCTGGTCAGCAGTGGCAGGGCTGACTTGGTGAAAGAGCTGCAGAATGTCACTCCCCTGGCTCGGATCGTGCCCGTGACGAGGGAGAACGTCATGCAGGAGATCGCCGATGCCGATGCCTTTATTGGCAACATTACGCCCGAGCAAGTGCGGGCCGGCAAGAAACTTAGGTGGGTGCAGACGATGAGCGCCGGCGTCGAGCGCATCCTGCACCTTTCCGGCGGCACCGACCTGCGCGACAGCGACATCATTCTCACCAATAATCAGATTGTGCAGGGGCCCGAGATCGCCGACCACGCGATGGCCATGCTGCTCACGCTTACGCGGGACATTGATACGTTCCTGGAGCACAAGCGGCTGGAGCTGTGGCAGGGGCGGCCTTATCCGGGCGTCGAGCTGAACGGCCGCACTGCCGTCATCATCGGGGTGGGCGGCATCGGAACCCAGATCGCCTTCCGCGCCTGGGCGCATGGAATGACTGTGATTGGCGTGGATCCGGAAGACATGCCCTACATGCCAATCATCAAAAAGGTCGTTAAACCGGACCAGCTCCGCGAGGTCCTCCCCGAGGCAGACGTGGTTTTTGTCGCGGCCCCCCACACGCCAATGAGCCACAAGATGATGGGACCGAAGGAATTTGAGCTGATGAAGAAAGATTCCTACTTCATCGCGGTAAGCCGCGGCGGAGTGTACGATCTGAACGCTCTCGTCGCGGCAATAGAAAGCAGCCATTTAGCCGGGGCCGGGGTCGACGTCACCGATCCTGAGCCGCTGCCCAAAGGCCATCCACTGTGGAAGTGCGATAATGTCATCATCACTCCACATATTGCCGGCCGGTCTGATAAGGATCGCGCCCGCATGGTTGAGACGGTCAAGGAGAACATACGCCGCTTTGTCGAGGGCAAGCCGCTGGTCAATGTCGTGGCCAAGCAGAAGGGATACTGACTAACAGTAACAGTATCTGGTCTGGGCTCTTCCGCTGGTGGGACAGCCCGCCTGTATGTGGACGCTCAGTTTCAGGCAGACAGAGAACATCTCCGAACCCCTCGAGTGGGATCTCTCCAGAGGTGCCATCCGACTCGGACTCAACTACGTGGGCTTCTACGATGAGATTGCTCTTTTCAACCGAGCTTTGACCGAGGACGAGATTCAGGCGCTCCACCAGCTCGAAACCGGGACGGCTGCTTTGCACCCCTGAGTGAGGATCCGAGACCACATTTGCAGAAGGGCTCCTTCGAAGGATTTCCCAGAATCTCAAAAGGAGTTTCGCCCGAGGCACATCAGTTGGAATTTTTGGTGCCTTCTGGTAAAAGCTGATCAGGGTGGAGCACTAGGATGACACTCAGCAATCGATTTGCCCTTTTGTCTCTCACGCTTCTGCTTGGCACTGTCACATGCGTGATTAAAACTCCCCCGCCGGGCGAAACCAGCCAGAAGCCTAACATCATTCTGGCGATGGCTGACGATCAGGGCTGGGGTGACATGGCCTACAACGGTCACTCGGTCCTGAAAACGCCGAGCTTTGATGAAATGGCAAACCTGGGTTTACGATTTGATCGCTTCTACGCCGCGGCACCGGTTTGTTCGCCAACGCGGGGGAGTGTGCTGACAGGTCGGCATCCCAACCGGTTCGGCTGCTTTCGGTGGGGATACTCGTTGCGGCCGCAGGAAATTACCATTGCCGAAGCGCTCAAGACGGTGGGCTATACCACGGGGCATTTCGGAAAGTGGCATTTGGGATCGGTGCGCTCAGACAGCCCTGCGTGCCCGGGTAACAGTGGCTTCGATGAATGGTTCTCGAGCCCGAACTTCTACGAAAACGACCCATGGATGAGCCACAACGGAACAGCAGTGAAAACGAAGGGGGAGGGATCGAAGGTCACGGTCGATGCCGCTCTGAGATTCATCCGTGCCGCAGTCGAAAACAAGCAGCCGTTTCTGGCGGTAATCTGGTTCGGCTCGCCGCACAGCCCGCACGCAGCCGTCGAAGAAGACTTTAAGCTCTATGAGGATCAGCCTGAGGAGATGCGGCATTTTCTGGGCGAAATCACCGCCATGGATCGTGCGATGGGACACTTGCGTCGCCAACTGCGCGAAATTGGCATCGCTGAGAATACCTTGCTTTGGTACACCAGCGACAACGGTGCGATCAAGCAAGGCTCGACTGGAGGCCTGTCGGGCGGAAAAGGGACCCTTTGGGAAGGCGGCATTCGAGTTCCAGCGATCCTCGAGTGGCCGACACGAATTCCATCCCCCCGTACTACTGCGATCCCGTGCGGCACAATCGACATTTATCCGACACTGCTGGAGATCGCTGGTGTAGAGATTGAGAACCAGCCGCCCCTCGATGGGATCAGCCTTATTCCTCTCATCGACGGGAGAATGGAGGGTAGGCCCAGCCCAATGGGTTTCTGGGATTACCCTTCCAAGGGCCAACCGGTCCGTAGCGCCGAGTTGTTGAAGGAGCTGGCGCAAGAACAGGCAGCGGGACGAGTTGCGCCGGCGGTGGAAAAACCGCCGTACCAAACGGGCCAGCTCAACCAGAAATACTCCGAGAGCGAGCTCCCGGGTCATGCGGCCTGGATCGACGGCAGCTACAAGCTCCACCGCATTCCAAACGAGTCGGGAGAGGTTGAGTACGCGCTTTTCGATCTTGCCGAAGATCCAGAGGAGAAGAATGATCTCATCCACCAGGAGCCTGGGCAGGCGGACAAGATGACGGCGGCTCTTGAAGCTTGGCAGAAATCAGTGATCCAGAGTCTGAATGGCGAGGACTACGAATAACTCGGGTTCATTCTGCCAGTCCTCTGAAGCTGTTTCCCCCTGTAAAAACTCACGAAGGAGAGGATCGTTGATTACATCCCAAACAGTGAGAAAACTTTGCTGCCGAATCTTCAGATAGTCAAGGGCGGCATGGAGGACAACCGGGTCTATCTGCTCACCGTTTTCGAGGACGACTGTTGTCAGGCTGGGAGCGGAGAGAACCTGCCTTGGAAGGGAATCGATGCCACCAAGAGTGTCTCTCTCCACTTCGTCTTGAGGCGAACACTACCCGCCACCACGACCGGGGGCGTAATCAGGTTCTTGCTTGACAATCGTTGTCCTTTCCCCGTAACCTTCACTGGAAGGGCGGAGCAGATCTCTCCCACTGCGGACAGTGAGATCAACAGGTGCCAGACACGGGAAATCAGCCCACAAAGCGGATTCAGGAAAAACGGTGGTGAGCAATTTCGGCTAGCGGTGTTATGTAGTAGAAGACTTTGTGAGAAGCAAGTCCATCATCCACCTTGCTGTTTCAACGACAAGCTGAACAATGAAAGGAATTAGCAGAGATGAAAGCGTTTTTACTGGGTATAGTTCGATGGTTCGACACTTCGGCACGGGCTAAGGAACCTATCTCAGAGAGCGAATCCAGAGACATTGACTGGATCAGATCCATTCCCTTCCTCCTCCTCCATCTGATGTGTTTCGGCGTGATCTGGGTCGGGTGGAGTTGGACGGCGGTTCTGGTCGCCTTTGCGCTTTATTTTATCCGTATGTTTGCAGTGACTGGTTTCTATCATCGTTATTTTTCACACCGCACATTCAAGACGTCTCGTTGGGCCCAATTTCTCTTTGCAGTCTTTGGCAGTACCGCTGTTCAGAAGGGGCCTCTGTGGTGGGCTGCCCATCACCGCCACCATCACCGCCATTCCGACAAGGAAAAAGACATCCATTCTCCACACAGAAGCGGATTTTTCTGGAGCCATATGGGATGGATTCTCTCCAAGTCGAACTTTCCAACTAACTTGAAAGCCGTTCCTGACCTGGTGAAATTTCCTGAGCTCCGCTTCCTTGACCGCTTCGATTTAGTGGTTCCGATGCTCTTGGCATTGTTACTGTTCGCGTTCGGAACCTTTCTGCAATGGTCGGCTCCCCAGCTTGGAACTTCAGGCACGCAAATGCTGATTTGGGGCTTCTTTATTTCCACAGTCGTGCTCTTTCATGGTACCTGTACAATCAACTCTCTGGCTCACATGATGGGGAAAAAACGCTACCAAACTTCAGATGATAGCCGAAACAGTTTGATCCTCGCTTTGATCACCCTGGGAGAGGGCTGGCACAACAACCATCACCATTTTCCTGCTTCGGCGCGTCAAGGCTTCTACTGGTGGGAGATTGATATTAGTTACTACTTGCTGTATCTTCTCTCTCGGACCCGAATTATCTGGGACCTCAAACCGGTACCACAAGCTGCACGTAACTGAAATCACGAGTTATTTGGTCACGAAAAAGGAGCTTGAGGCACTAAGACGAGAGAATTAGAAGCCTATTTTGAGACTGGCGAGAACAAGCAAAAGCAGGGCCACGGCGATGAGCACATAGACCAGTTGTCGAAATTTCGACTGCTCTTCAAATGCTTCGCGTTTTTCCTCCCAATTGTCATCTTTCAGCTTCAGTTTCATCTGGTCAGCCTCCATGGGGCCTTCCGGAAGTCTCAGCTCACCAGAAATACGCTGCAAATCGATGAATCGAGGCAAGAACCAAAAGAAAATTGTGACTCCTATAAGGAAGAGAAAAATCCAGAGATTTGTCTTGGACAAGAAGAGAATAACTACCAGAGCAAGCACAACCACAAGGAAGAGCAAAAACCGAAAGTACCCCCATGCCACCGTCGGTTGGAAGATTGCCCCGCAGCGCGGACAACTCAATCGCCCCGGTGTGAACAGGGGATCAGTCCAGAGACGAGCTTTACAAACTGGACAGCGCTGAGACATTAATCGCGACCATAAAATTGTTCCCTCAGCGAGGGGACTTCCACGATCGAAGCTGCTACGACAGAAGCAACCCTTTTACGCAAAGCGGTGACATCTCCGCTGCCGTCCGGATGCAGTCGATTCGTAAAAAGAATGACGAAGATCTCATCATAAGGATCGATCCATAGTGAAGTGCCGGTAAAACCGGTGTGGCCAAATGAGCCAATTGGAAAAAGATCTCCTCGACTCGTACTAAAGCGCGTTCTAATATCGAAACCGATGCCACGCCAGTCAGTGGCTCCGACTGGTATCTGGGGAGTCGTCATTTTGAGAACGGAGAGCGGAGAAAGAATTCGCACTCCATTATACTCACCCTTGTTGAGAAGCATCTGTGCATAGATCGCTGCATCATAAACAGTGGAAAACAATCCCGCATGCCCTGCAAAGCCTCCCATGCGAAAGGCCGTGAGGTCGTGAACAATACCATGGAGCATCTCACCGTCTCTGGGTTCGGTGGGAGCGATCTGAGGGTAAAGCTCTTCGGGCGGCATAAAGCCTGTCCTCGTCATTCCCAAAGGCTCAAAAATCCGCTCGAAAGCAAAAGTGTGCAACTGTTTTCCACTCACTTCACGAACGAGCTCAGCCAGAACCACATAGTTGATATCACTGTAAATAAACTCTTCTCCAGGTGGAGCAACCGGCTCTTCCTGAAAGGCTTTTTCAAGAGCCGTTTCATAACCTTCCCAAAGCTTGTCCAAGTCGAGATCAGGACGCAAACCCGAGTAGTGCGTCAGTAACTGCAGGACAGTAATAGAATTTTTGCCGTGCCGCCCAAAACGCGGTAAATACTCAGATACGGGATCCGTTAAAGATACCTTGCCTTCCTCGACTAAGATCATCACTGAGGGTGCAGTAGCCATGACCTTCGTCAAAGAGGCAACGTCAAAGACCGTATCGACGGTCATCGGTTCCTCGCTGGGGACTAAGCTCCTATGACCGAAGGCCTTTCTGTACACGACCTTCCCCTTACGTGCGACCAACACCACAGCTCCGGGTATCTCTTCTTGTGCGATAGCCGTGTGGACCACTTCATCCAATCGAGCCAGACGCTCACTCGACATCCCTACTTCCTCAGGGTCGCCTGGAACTAAGATCTCTGCCTGGGCCGTTGCGAACAACAGGGTTAGGATCAGTGCTCTAGCCATGCCTGCTCAATTGTATGTCAAAGGGAATGACACGAAAAGAGCACGTTCAGGGGGACACCGCAGAGGGGTTTCCGGCTCGTGACATCAACTGACCGGGTTAGACGGCGCAGCCAGCAGGAATCACCAGTACGGGCACGGAGGCAGTGCGCAAAATCGCGCTCGTGGTTGACCCGATGGCCATCCTTTCCAACAAACTGTGGCCCCGCTCCCCCACAATTACTAAATCGGCTCCTAATATGCCCGCCTGTTCAACGATTATCGGAGCCGGCTTCCCTTCTGCAACCACCGTCGTCGTCCCGGCAGGAGCGGCATGAGTATGAACCACCTTATCAAGCTCCTGCTTGGCCTTTTCGACCAGAGTATCCAGCTGTGCCCTTAACTTCTCAGTGGCAATGCTTTCGATGCTCGCACCGAATTCCACCACATGCACCGCACTCAATTCCGCTCCGTATTCTTTGACCAGCTGAATTGAGAAACGCAAAGCCTGATTTGAGGCTTCAGAGAAATCCACTGCACACAAGACAGGCTTCCATCGGACAGTCCTGGGTCCATCGTGGGGTACGACCAAGATCGGAAAACGAGTTTCATGCAAAATCTTTTCCGTCGTGGAACCCATGAAGAACCGTTCTAAAGTAGAACGACTGTGTCTGGCCATCACAACCAGGTCAGCCTCCAGCTCCGCTGCAAGATCATTCAAAACTTGTTCGGGAAGTCCCGAGCACAGCCGCGTTTCAACCTCGACTCCTTCCAGGTCTTCCCCTCCGACGAACGATGTCAATCTGGCGAGGGCGTTTTCTTTCAGTTCATCCGTATATTTCTCGACCGAGATGGCCAGCGAATAGATTGTAGAAGGCACCTCTAAAGCGTAACAGACAATGATTTTGGCGTTGGTCCTCTTGGCCAGAGCGATCGTATATTTGAAAGCTTGCATTGAAAGCGCTGAGAAATCGGTGGTGAATATGATGGTCTTGATCATGTTAGGAGTCAGGAGTCAGCTGACAACTGACAACTAACAAGTGACAACTAACAGCTGACAGCACAACTAACAGCCCAAACCTCAATAGCTCACAACTCAGAACTGACAACTCAGAACTCAAAACTCGGAACCCAAAACTCAACTTGTCAGCTGTCAGTTGTCAGTTGTTAGCTGTCAGTTGCTGGTAGTATATCTGATTCTGTCCATACGACCTAAGAAGGATGAATGAAACTTACCAATCCTTAATCAAACGAGCTCAGGAGCTCACCGAGTTAGGAAGCATTCTCCAGACCCTCACCTGGGATCAGGAAACTATGATGCCTTCCCGAGGTGGGCCATTTCGAGCGCGCCAGATAGCCACGCTGGCAGGCCTGTGCCATCAAAAACTCACCGACCCGGCCTGGGGGGAAATTCTCGAACGTCTCAAAGACGCCGATCTGGACTTGTGGTCGCGAGCCACAGTCCGAGAAATGCGCCGTCAACATGAAAAGGCCGTTCGAGTTCCGGAAGAGCTAGTTCGCGAATTGGCGGAAACCGCCTCTCTGGGCTACGAGGCCTGGGTAAAGGCTCGTAAAGAGTCTGATTTCTCCGCCTTCTCTCCCTGGTTAGAAAAAATTGTACGGCTGAAGCAGCAGGAAGCTCGCTGTCTGCAATTTTCCGATTCGCTCTATGAAGCTTTGCTAGACCATTATGAGCCTGAGATGAAAATCCGGAAAGTGGATGAAATTTTTGCTTTTCTAAGGCCCAAATTGAGCTCCTTACTTGAGAAGATTCAAGCCTCGAATCGGCAGCCCTCTCAGGATCTTTTGCAGGGGAACTTCCCTTTGCACAAGCAGCGAGCCTTCGGGCGCGATGTTCTGACTGCAATGGGCTTTGAATGGGACGCTGGAAGGTTGGACCAATCACCACATCCCTTCTGCACAGGATTTTCTCCACTGGATGTGAGAATTACAACACGCTACTCAGAGAAGGACTTCTCTTCCTCACTCTTTGGCATTCTCCACGAAGGGGGACATGCGCTTTACGAACAGGGACTGGATCCCGAGCGTTACGGCTCGCCTGCCTGCGACGCCATTTCCCTGGGCATCCACGAGTCCCAGTCTCGTTTGTGGGAAAACCAAGTGGCACGCAGCAAACCCTTTTGGCAGTACTGGTTTCCTCGTCTCCAGCAAACCTTTGCGGGCCAACTCGACCAGGTGTCATTGGAGGACTTCATTCACGCCATCAATCGAGTACAGGCATCTTTAATCCGTGTTGATGCGGACGAGGTTTCCTACGGTTTACATGTCATTTTGCGCTATGGATTGGAAAAGTCAATGATCGAGGGTGATCTGGAAGTGCAGGATTTGGAGGCAGCTTGGAATACAAAGATGAGAGAGTACCTCGGCATCGTGCCTTCCCGCTCGGCTGAAGGTGTGCTGCAGGATACCCACTGGTCACAAGGTCTCATTGGCTATTTTCCCACTTACCTCCTCGGAAATCTTTACGCTGCTCAGATCTTTCACCAGGCGAAAAAGTCGATTCCAAACTTGGAAGAAAACATTCGCGAGGGAAAACTCATGCCTTTGCGCGAATGGCTGCGCGAACAGATTCACCGGCGAGGGAAAACCATGACCGCCGGGGAACTGATCGAAGACATCAGCGGTGAATTCCTGCGTTCCAACTACTTTGTGGACTATCTCGAGAATAAATTCGGTGAGATTTACGGTTTATGAGCCAGTCAATAAGGCAATGAAGATAAAAGCAGTTTTTGCAATTCTTACGGTTATTTCCTTTTTCAGGGGCATGGAGGGCACCGTTCGAGTGGGGGCAGATCGCCTTTTTGAAAGCCCATATTTTGACTGGATTAAGGGAAAGCGCGTGGGTTTGATCAGCAATCCAACCGCTGTCAATTCCCAGCTTGAGTCGACGATGGATATTCTGGCTCATCATCCGGACTTGAAGCTGGTCGCCCTTTTCGGTCCCGAACACGGCATTTTGGGACAAGCACAGGCAGGTCGCAGGGTCTCCAGCTACGGAAATGTGTACAGCCTCTATGGGAAAACGCGCGCCCCGACTACCGAAATGTTAAAGGATGTCGATGTTCTCCTCTATGACCTACAAGATGTGGGCGTTCGTTTCTATACTTACATCTCTACCATGTTCTTGAGCATGCAAGCGGCAGCCGAAAAAAGAATTCCTTTCATTGTTTTGGATCGCCCCAATCCAATAGACGGATCACTCGTCGAGGGTCCTGTCTTGCAATCTGGATTCGAATCTTTTGTCGGGATTTATGCTCTTCCCGTTCGCTATGGGATGACTGCTGGAGAACTGGCCCAAATGTTCAACCAGCAAACCCGTCTCGGGTGTGATCTCAAGGTGGTGCCACTTGCCGGATGGCATCGCCAGCAATGGTATGACCAGACAGGCCTGGAGTGGATTTTGCCTTCCCCTAACCTGCCCACACTCGCTGCCGCAACCGTGTACCCTGGCCTTTGCCTCATTGAAGGAACCAATCTCTCGGAGGGACGCGGCACCACGCGTCCCTTCGAGTTCGTGGGCGCGCCCTGGCTGAACAGTCAAGAGTTAGCGGAAAACTTGAACCGCCTGAAACTCCCGGGAGTTCGATTTCGCTCGCAAAACTTCACACCCACGTTTTCCAAATATCAAGGCAAGCTGTGCCAGGGTATTCAAATTCATGTCCTCAGCCGGAAATCATTTCAACCCGTCACTGTTGTCCTGTACTTACTCACACAGGTGCGCAGACTGCATGCCGAGCAGCTGGAGTTCAAAGAAAAATTCTTCGACCGCTTAGCTGGTAACAGCTGGATCCGTGAAGCGTTGATGCATGGAAAACCGGTGGAGGAGATTGTCGATCAGTGGCAGCCAGCCCTCCAAGAGTTTAAGAAGAAGCGGGAGAAGTATCTGCTCTATCGGTGAGTTTTGAGTTCTCAGTTCTGAGTTCTGAGCTCTTGAGCTATGAGCT
>JALLOM010000062.1 GCA_027717865.1 Acidobacteria bacterium AH-259-O06
GGCAAACGCAGACCGCCTCTCAGGACGGTTTTTCATCAATGAAATGAGTGGATTGGCCGGTTAATTGGACGGAAGGCGACAGTTTGGTAATACAAGCGCCTGTGTTTGCGCGCAGTGGATCAAGCCGAGCTCGCGAGGATTACTTCACCCACAGATGCGGGTCAGAATGTCACACAACCCACAACACTGCGACGAGCCCGTTAGGCTGTTGGTGGCCAGAACTGCGGTACTAACCAGTGCCAGGAAAGTAAAAACCCCAGCAATTAAAATTTTCTTGCGCATATACTTCATCTCCGTACAGCAGAGTTTAGCATGACGACCGGTGTTAGTACCAGCGAAAAAGCCCAACTGCTCGGTGTAGACGCCGTGCTCTTAATTTTACACGGAAGGCAGCACTCAAAGCCTATCTCTTATAACCGTGTTCGATGTAGCCGTAGTAGGAGTTGGGCTTGTGAGCGAAAAGATCCCCTCCACAGACCATACAGCCTCGCTTTTTCCTAAAGCGGCGGCGTCTTCTGGGTGAGGTTTTGGGTTTTCTGAAGCGGTCAGCCCATTTCATGGACTTCGAGTAGGGTTAATAGTCAGTCCAGCAAACTAACGAGCTCGTCATTTACCGGCGTAGCCCAGACCTTCTGAAAGATGAGGTCAGGCTCAGCAAGGAAGCGAGGAAGCTTCTGCGTGCGCTTCGCTTGTTGAATTTCCCGCTCCTGCTCGAAAATCTGGGAAGCGGTAAACCAGAACAGAGGTGTGGGCTTCTCCCCACAGACTGCTGGGTGGTGCGTTGCGTTTCGTAGGTTCTCCGCCCAGGTGGTGTCAACAGTCTCGGTCAGCACCGCCCGTACTCGGTGGATGTTGTACTTCAGGCGGTGTCGCTTCTGTCTGACCACAAAGTGAAAGTGGGAGCGAAACTTCCGTCTCATCCTTTCTGTAGTGGTGTTTTTCCGGTCTGCTTCATAGAAAAAGTGAGCGTAGCGCTGCCCTTCTGGCGCCTGCGGAAAATGAAGGATGAAGAAGGCGTCCGGTCGGTGAGGGAGTGTTTCGGTCTCGTCGTGCTCAAAGAGCACCTGTTGGGCAGAGTCATACTTGATCATCAGCTCGTGCTTTAAGGTCATGACCGGGCCTGGCAACGCGGAGGGGTACATGGACGAGTATCTTGACGCCGCTGGTATGCGGACCACCACCAAAGATGGCTTTAATGTCGAATTTCTGGAACCCATCAACACACCACACAGATTCTGAAGACCCCGTATTCGTTATCGATAGGAAGTATGAGAACGAACTATTACTGCTACTCCTGCAACAGATGTTCAAACGCAGTCTTTAAAAACGACTCCGAGTTCCAAAACTGGTTGAAAAGAAGCAACATTGAGTATGAGTTCACCAGCTACGCGTGGGCTGACTAGATCATGAGAGAACATGACCAAAAAAACGATTCTCCAGTGACAGTCCAGTGCTACGCGGGCTACAAGGGTGAACAAGAGCCGAAAAGGTTTTCCCTTGCTGAGCGCTGGTTGGAGGTTGAGGAAATTCTCAAAAAGTGGCGGGAGCCGGCCGCTGAGTTCTTTCGCGTCCGGGCCAGTGACGGGCGGATCTACGTTCTCAGGAGGGGTGTAGAAGCTACTCCAAACAACTGGTCGATTGAGCCTATTGGTTGACGCGAGCGGACGACTCTAAATGTGTGTAGCGGGACTCCTAGTTCATGGTTGTTTCGTTGATTGAAGTCCTTACGGCCCACATCCGAGAGAGATTCTAGACATCTGCATTGCGTTTAAGGCATTCACGGGATAAAATTTAGCCCGTATGATGCAGCACATCGGGGGGAGTACCGTGGCACACCATTTCACATCACTGATTGAACAAACTATCGTTCACACCATCCACACCTAATCGGATACGAAGTCATCGCCGAAGGTGCTGCAGGCACAATACGTAACAGAGGAATCCCGAGATGCCATTCAGGATCTTTGGCCTCCGGATAGTCTTTCTGGTCGCGCTTGTCGCTTCTCAGGCCGTGCTTCTGGCCCAAGGAGCCACATTCACCGTCAACTCAACCGCTGACGGCGGCGACAGCAATCCGGAGAATGGCGTCTGCGACGACGGAACAGGTAACTGTACGCTGCGGGCTGCGATCGAAGAGGCCAACGCCAAAGGAGGTAAGGATACCATTGCCTTCAACATCCCCGGCGCGGGTCCCCATACCATCCAGCCGGCATCCGCTCTGCCCACCATCACCGACCCGGTAATCATCGACGGGACCACCGAGCCCGGTGCCAGCCCCAACACAAACGGGCCTGGGCTTGGATCCGACGCGCTGCTGAAGATCGAGTTGGATGGCAGCGCGGGGGCTGCCGCAAACGGACTCCGGATCACAGCCGGGAGCAGCACCGTGCGGGGACTGGTGCTCAATCGCTTCGGTGGTAGTGGAATCGTGCTGGAGTCAAGCGGCGGCAACATTATCGAAGGCAACTACATCGGCACGGATACCACTGGTACCGTAAAGGTGTTCCCTTTCAACTCCGCCACTGGAGTGTCGATTGTCGGCTCGTCCAACAACACCATCGGTGGGACGAGCGCGGGGGCGCGCAACGTCATCTCGGGCCAATTTCGTGGCATTTCCATCCGAGGCAGCGTGACGGGGACGCTAGTGCAGGGCAACCTCATCGGCACCGACGCTACTGGCACCATCGCCCTAACCCTGGGCAACACCAACGGTATCCGCATCGACGGCGCATCCAACATTACCATCGGGGGGACAGTGGGCGGGGCGCGCAACGTCATCTCGGGTAACGGGTTCGGCATAGTCATCCTCGGTGGCACCACGACGGGGATCCTAGTGCAAGGCAACTTCATCGGTACCGATGTTACAGGCACTGCCGCCCTGGGCAACTCGAGTGATGGCATCCTAGCGGGAACCGGTACCACGATCGGCGGAACAGCGGCCGGAGCAGGCAACGTCATCTCTGGCAACAACGGGAGCGGCGTCTCCATCAGCAGCGGAAACCTGGTGCAAGGCAACTTCATTGGCACCGATGTCACGGGCACCGCCGACCTGGGCAACTCGAGTGATGGCGTTGGCGCGGGGTCCGACAACACCATCGGGGGAACGCTGGCCGAGGCACGCAACGTCATCTCCGGCAACAACGGGAACGGCGTCTCCATCAGCAGCGGAAACCTAAACCTGGTGGAAGGCAACTTCATTGGCACCGATGTCACGGGCACCGCCGACCTGGGCAACTCCTCAAACGGCGTGCGCATCCTCCTGGGGTCCAACAACACGATCGGAGGGACGACGGTCGAGGCGCGCAACGTCATCTCCGGCAACAACTCGGACGGCATTCAGATCCTTGGTGGCAGCGGTCTGGGGAACCAGGTGCAGGGCAACTTCATCGGTACCGATATCACCGGCACTGCTGCCCTGGGCAACTCCCGCGACGGCGTGCGCATCGATGGCGCACCCAGCAACACGATCGGGGGGACGACGGTCGGGGCAGGGAACGTCATCTCGAGCAACAACGGGGCGGGCGTTGCGATCCTCAGCAGCGGTGCAACGGGGAACCAAGTGCAAGGCAACTTCATCGGTACGCAAGCGGATGGCACCAACCCGCTTGGGAATACCTCGCATGGCGTGTTCATTACCGTTTCTGTGGACAATAACATCATCGGCGGCACAGCCAACGATGCAGGCAATACCATCGCCTTTAACCGTGGGGATGGGGTGTTCGTTCGCTCTGGCACCGGAAATGCGATCCTGTCCAACTCCATCTTCTCCAACGCGGGTCTCGGGATCGATCTAGGCGATCCTGTCGACCTCCGGCCCGATGGAGTAACCAACAACGATGCTGGGGACGGGGACACGGGTCCCAACAACTTGCAGAACTTCCCGGTCTTAACCTCGGCCACCGCTGACACCTCCATCATTGAGGGGACGCTCAACAGCACCCCGAATACGACGTTCACATTAGACTTTTTCTCCAGCAGCGCCTGCGATTCCTCCGGCTTTGGCGAAGGAGAGGCACTGCTTGGCTCGACAATGGTGACGACAAATGGCAGCGGGAAGACGACCTTCACGGTTGCCTTCCCGGATACGGTCGCTGCAGGCCAGTTCATTACTGCGACAGCGACCGATCCAAATGAGAACACCTCAGAATTTAGCCAGTGTGTTGAAGCGCAAGTGAAGCTCTACTTTGCCCAATTTGGAAACAGCCAGGGGTTTAGCTCAGATACGGTGCTGACCAATCCTTCCGTGACCAAAACGGTTTCCGGCAAGGTTGACTTCTTGGATGACAACGGCCTTCCTCTTCTAGTAGGGATTGTCGCTGCAGGTAATGACGGAGCTCCTCTCGCGACAGGCGTTTTGGCTTCTGAAGTCAAAAGCAGTGTCGACTTCGCTATCCCGCCGCTCGGCGCTCTCACTATTTCCACCGATGGCCAAGGAGACGTGGCGGTTGGCTCTGCCGTGGTCACTTCTGACAGTACTTTGGGAGGCCTCATCCGATTTAGCATTTCTGGCATCGGGATTGCCGGAGTGGGGGCAAGCCAGCCTCTAAGCGGCTTTATTACGCCCGTGCGACGGAAGTCGCGGGGCATCAATACCGGAATTGCCATACATAATACTGAAGGCCAGGCTGTAACACTCACGCTGACACTCCGAAACAGCCGGGGTGAAGAGGTCGCTAATGGCACGAAAACCATCCAAAATTTCCCCGGGCGAGGGCATGTGGCCCAGTTTATCGACCAACTGTTTCCCAACGCCGACACCGATGATTTTGAGGGAACCCTGGTCGTTCGAGTCGTCGAAACCGATGGAAAGGTCGCTGCCACGGCCTTGGAACTTGGTCCCGAGGCGGGGCAGTTTACAACGCTGCCGGTGACTCGGTTGAACTAAGCGCTATGTATAGCAAAGTCCTCAGCTTGGTTTTGGCTCTTAACGGACCCCCGGCGGGTTACAGGTCGTTGAGGGGAAACCTTTTGAAAACTCTCCTGAATCGCATGATTGGTTGTCTGATCCTTCTTGTGCTGTTCCCGTCGGTGGCTCATACATCCAGCCTCACTCTCAACAACTCAGGCCCCGGAGACCAACCACCTCCCACCCGTAGCGCCGCCCGCCAGGCCTCCCAGGTTCGGGTGACCGAAGCTTACGGCAAACTGCCGCTGAGCTTCGAGGCCAACCAAGGGCAGAGTGACCCTCACGTGAAGTTTCTGTCCCGGGGCAGGGGGTACACTTTATTTCTTACGCCGACCGAAGCCGTGCTGACTTTACAAAAGACGGTAAAGTCGAAGGCGGGGAATAGGCGACCAACGCTAAGAGCGAGGCTGAAAGATGATAACAGGGCGTTCAGTATTCAAACGACAACAGTTCGCATGCAGTTGATTGGAGCCAATCCGGGTCCCCAAGTCACAGGCTTGGAAGAGCTGCCTGGCAAGGTGAACTACTTCATCGGCAATGATCCCGCAAAGTGGCGAACGAATGTTTCCACCTATGCCAAAATTAAATACCGGGATGTGTATCCTGGGGTGGACGTAGTCTACTACGGCAACCAGGGGCAGCTGGAATACGATTTCGTCGTCGCCCCTGGTGCTGACCCCAAAACGATCACGCTGCGCTTCCAGGGCGCTGACACACTCGAAGTGGATGATCAGGGCGACTTGGTGCTGCACACTGGTGGCGGGGAAGTTCGACTTCAAAAGCCGTTGGTCTATCAAGAGGTGGACGGCGTCAGGCAGGAGATCTCGGGCGGCTACAGGCTCAAAGGCCAGCATCAGGTCGGCTTTCAATTGGGCCTCTATGATGCTGCCACACCTCTCGTGGTTGACCCGGTTTTGGTCTATTCCACCTACCTCGGCGGCTTTGGCAACGAAGGCGGCTTCCGCATCGCCGTGGACCCTGAGGGCAACGCCTACGTAACGGGTGGCACCAACTCGACCGACTTCCCGACGGCCAATGCCTTGCAGCCGGCCTACGGTGGAGATTTTGACGCCTTCGTGGCGAAGTTGAATCCGACAGGCTCTGGACTGGTCTACTCCACCTACCTTGGGGGCAGCGGGAGAGAAAATTTTTCCGAATTTAGTGAAGAGGCGTTTTTTGCCGGAGGTGGCATCGCCGTGGACCCTGAGGGCAACGCCTACGTGACGGGTTTCACCAGCTCGACCGACTTCCCGACGGCCAATGCCTTGCAGCCGGCTTTCGGTGGTGGAGATTTTGACGCCTTCGTGGCGAAGTTAAATCCGACAGGTTCTGCCCTCGTCTACTCCACCTATCTGGGCGGTAGCGGCAACGATCAAGGCTTAGGTATTGCCGTTGACGCTGACGGCAACGCCTACGTGACGGGTGGAGCCGATTCCGACTTCCCGACGGCCAATGCCTTGCAGCCACCCTCCCGCGAGCTTACTCAACTCCCCCAGTCTCATTTCCTCGCCGACGCCTTCGTGGCGAAGTTGAATCCGACAGGCTCTGCCCTTGTTTACTCCACTCGCCTTGGGGGCAGCGAGGAAGACTTCGCCTGGGGCATCGGGATAGACGGCGCCGGCAACGCCTACGTGACGGGTGCCACCTTTTCGAGCGACTTCCCGACGGCCAATCCCTTGCAGCCGGCTTTCGGTGGGGACATCGACGCCTTCGTGACTAAGCTGGACGCCACAGGCTCTGCACTGGTCTACTCCACCTACCTTGGGGGCAGTGGGAGGGAAAATCTGTCCGAAATTAAAGAGGGGTTTATTTCCGCAGGCGACATCGCCGTAGACGCTGACGGAAACGCCTACGTGACGGGTTTCACCGAATCGATCGACTTCCCGACCGCTAATCCCTTGCAGGCTACTTGCGTTGGGGTCTTTGGCTGCTTCGACGCCTTCGTGGCGAAGTTGAATCCGACAGGCTCCGCACTCGTTTATTCCACCTACCTCGGCGGCAGCTTCGACGACAACGGCTCAGGCATCGCGGTAGACGCTGACGGAAACGCCTACGTGACGGGTTTCACCGATTCGACCGACTGCCCCTCGAACTTTGCGTTGTCCTGCTTTCCGACAGCCAATGCATTGCCCAACGGGCCGTTCGGCAGTGCCGCCTTCGTGGCCAAATTGAATCCCACAGGCTCCGCACTGGTTTATTCCACCTACCTCGGCAGCACTGGCTTTGACAACGGCTCAGGCATCGCCGTGGACGCTGACGGAAACGCTTACGTAACGGGTGACACCGATTCGACCGACTTCCCGACAGCCAATCCCTTGCAGCCGGCTTTTGGCGGTGGTGACGTCGACGCCTTTATCGCCAAAATTACCGAAGGGAAGAAGCTCTACTTTGCGCAGTTCGGAAACGGCCAGGGGATTCAGTCGGACATCGTGCTCACCAATCCTTCCGCCAGCAATACGGCATCCGGCAAAGTTGACTTCTTGGATGACAACACTCTTCCTCTTCCAGTAGGGATTCTCGCTGAAAGTGGTGATGAAATGGTCAAAAGTAGTGTTGAGTTCTCTGTCGCCCCACTCGGTGCCGTTACGATTTCTACCGATGGCGAGGGAGACTTGGCGGTTGGCTCTGCCGTGGTGACTTCTGACACTACTTTGGGAGGGGCCATCCGGTTTAACATTTCAGGCGTCGGGATCGCCGGAGTGGGGGCGAGCCAGCCTCTAAGGGGCTTTATCACACCCGTGCGAAGGAAGTCAGGGGGCATCAATACCGGAATTGCGATACACAACACCGAAAGCCAGGCGGTGACGCTTAGCTTTACGCTGCGCAACTCGCAGGGCGTCGAGGTGGCCAATGGTACGAAAACCGTCGAAGACTTGCCGGCGGGGGGACATCTGACCCAGTTCATAGATCAGTTGTTTCCGCAGGCCGGCACTTCTGATTTCGAGGGAACCCTGGTGGTTCAAGTTACGGATGGAAAGGTTGCGGCCGCCGCTTTGGAACTGGGTCCCCAAGCCGGGCAGTTCACAACCCTGCCCGTGACTCCGTTGAACTAACTACGCTCGATGGCTCCTCTTACAATACAGGAGCAATTCGGCGGGGAGTTTGAACAGAGAGCTTTAATGGGTCTGAACTTAGGGATTCCCAGTGACTGAGAAGACTGATCCAGATTCTTCGGATCAACCTTCGTTGTTCGAAAATACATGCTTCATTCTCGTCACACTGTGGCTAGTCTTTGTGGTCAGGGCTCTTTTTTATATCAGTGTAACGCCCCTTTGGGAAGGATTCGATGAGCACGCACACTTTGCCTACGTTCAGATCATCTCCCAGCAATATCGCTTGCCTCTAAATCACCGCGAACCCGTCTCTGAAGAGATATTTGTCTCCTTGAAATCATCGCCTCTGCCTTGGGAACCTCGTGCCTTCGGTATCGGTCACACTCATGACGAGTATTGGATGTTGCCGGAATCCGAGCGGAACCAGTTGCAGCAGCGGCTCAAAAACATACCCCCAGCTTGGGGAAGACTCCCAACCTCCGGGATGGGTTCGCACCTTGAAATATACGAGGCTCAACAGCCACCATTGTATTACTTCCTCATGTCAGTCCCTTACCGCCTCCTAAAATCTTACAGTCTGGTAGAACGTGTCTTTGCGCTTCGGATTCTTTCCGTCCTGATTGCTTCGGTCTTGATCCTTCCTACTTTCTATCTATCAAAGCTGGTTTTTGAGAGCGGGAAGATTGCGCTGGCTGTCTGTGGGATCATGGCCTTCATGCCGGAGTTGATGATTGATGTCTGTCGAATCGGTAATGATTCACTCTCTATCGCGCTGTTTTCCGTCTTAATCGTAATCTCGGTTTGCTCTCAGATGGTCACCTATAGGATCAGCCTCGCACTCGGTATCATTTTAGGCTTGGGGCTGCTCACCAAAGCTTATTTTTTCACTGCTATTCCTGCGATCGCTATGGTATTTCTCCTCCGAAGCAGGAGACACGCTGAATCATTAGGGAAAGCTACGGCCTGTTTTGCCCTTGTACTCTTGGTCGCCGCAGCGATCAGCGGCTGGTGGTATGTGAGAAATTTCATTCTTTTGGGAAGCCCGACTGGAATTATGCAAAGCGTAGCCCTTAAGGACACTTCCATTGTGGAGATGATCGCAAGGATTCCGGAGGTAGATTGGGTGAATGCCGTCGACACCGTCTTTTTCTCTCACATCTGGTTTGGGAACTGGAGTTTCTTGCAGGTGCGAAGCTGGATGTATAAAGTCTTCCAATATACTTTTTTGCTCTCTGTTTTAGGTATCGTAGTTAGTGTTTTAAGACGATTGCTGAGTGACGGATCAGGAGATCATTCTCAGGGAAATGTACTGTATATTTCCTTCTTTTATTTCTGGTTTTGGTTTGGATTGTTGTATCATGTGCTTTTGACCTACCTGACCTCAGGTGTATCAGCCACTCCCGGTTGGTATCTTTACGCAGTGATGTTAGCTGAGATTGTGCTTCTTGTTTATGGCTTGTTTTCTGTGGCCCCGCTGCGTTTGCGGCGACGCATCCTGGCTATTCTCCTGGCGCTCTTTTCTCTTCTCGATCTTTACGGGATCACCTTTCTTTTAATGCCCTATTATACTGGTTTTATTCGGCACAAACCGGGAGGCGGATTGATCTCTTTCAACCCATTTAACTTATCGGGATCAGATTATGCCGAATTGCTCTCCAGATTAACGGTGAATAAGCCAATCTTCATGACCACTACATACTACGTCATGATGAGCGGCCTTTTCCTCCTGATGAGCTTATCCGCTCTTGTTCTTTGTGTGAAAGTGTTTCTTCAGCATTCTGGAACTCGTCGAACTTAGGAAGTCCACTGATCATAAGAGCATATGGTTTCTATGAGCCTCAAAAGCCGGGGATGTACCGGTTCCGGAAAATTCGGAAGTGGGGTGGAAATGGTTCTCTGTATTGGTACGATCCCAAGCACTCACGCGCGATCGACCTCGATGCTGGACGAGTCCACCACCCGATTGTCGATCGATGCTCTTACATAGGATCTAACGAGGGGTTTTCAGGACACCTCCTCCCTCGGGTTCTGAGGCTGGCAGCCGCTGACCCAAGACAACATTCACCTAAAATTCACCACTCACTGTTACACTGAGTCCGCAATGGCTTGGAAAATCCCAGCCCACCCGGAAAAACGGCACCCGCGCAAGAAGTTCGCTTTTGGCCCGGACACGCTATACCGCCTGCACGTCACTTGCCGCGCAAGTCCGCGAGAGATCTCGAGGATTCACGAGATACTTCTGGGATACACGATCCGGCATCAGGGGGTCCGAAACTATCTGAAGGTCTACGGATTTTATGAACCACCCGGAGAGCCTGATAGTGGGCTGAGATACCGTACTGACTACCGCAGGCTCGAGTCCTTCATGAGAACCTATAGGCGGCAGCAGTGTAGGGAAGTGCTGTCTGCACTGAATCGGTTCTTGAGCAGAGGGTAGAGGTTGTGCGGAATGGGAGCGACCAAGGGAAGCAGAAGAGAGTGACGGCTTCACCGTCTGCGCTAGTCTGAGCCGGCCGTTCCTTGGCTCGCTTTCAGCCGAAAAAGCTGAGATGGGGGTAGTAAGGCTTATCTTACCAGGATTGAAGTACTTAGCTCCCTTTAGCGGTCAACTGGAATGGCACGCCAAAAGCAATTAACTATTTGATAATACGAGGTTTACGCACCTGATCGCTCGACTGCGCTAGGCCCATATTCAAAAATAGGGCCGCTCTCTCGCAGCAAAACCCTTTAATCTGCCTCACTGCTTCTTACGACCGGCGGTGCGGGCCTTCTCAGCGTAGTACACGTGGTGAACGAAGAAAGCCACCGCAAACCGCAGGACCTTGGAGACGGAAAGGCCGTGTTGCTCTGCATGAGCTCGTAGCCACTTGCGCTCGAGCGGCGTGAACCAGCCCTCAATTCGGACCTTTTTCTGGCCGCCGGTGGTCTTGGGCCGCTCTTTTTGTTGTTCATCCATCGCAGTAGCATTATAGCAAACACCGGTGATAATCCCGACACCAAGGCTTGTCACCTCTTCTTATGCGCTCTCACTGGGACTGGAGTCTCTGTTCTGGGTCACCAAGGGGGCTTGGAACGTGGCGCGAATCGAGGCAACCTAGCCGAGGACGTCATACCGACGATTGCATAGCGGCCACCCGATGAGCACACGTGCTCTGTTGGCGCGCCGTTGTTTGGCTGCCTGGGTCTGCGGGCCTGAGCGAGCCGGTGGAGCGCCAGAAGGGGACATATCTGGATGCACCCTCTACAACCCATCGTGCCATGCGGGCTTTAGCGGCCAATAGGGGAAATAGGAGCAAAAGCATCGTTGAGTGGTTTCTGCGCAGAAATATGACGGCGTGTTGTTGACCGCACCAGAAGGGAGGGACATTGGCTACAGGAAGTAACTCGGAGGCCTGGCACAGAGCTTCGCTCAAATATCTGAGTTCAACTGGATCAACTCGTCGCTCTCCACTGAGTCCCGGCCCTCTCCGTGCCCGCCCCCATGTGCCTTCGATTCGCCGCCGGTTAGTAGTAACCTGGGAGGAGCCGATGCATCCCACCTTCGAGGAGCTGATTCAGGTCATCAGAGCCGTCGCTCAGAGCGCGCCTTACGAGTTTGTGCGCGTTGTGCTGGCGTCCTCAGACGGCGATGTACGATACATCGAAGTGACCGAAGGGCTGGAGTTTCGCGCTGAACTTGAGAAGAGATTCCACGAGGGCTTCCTGGCGCTCGGTTTACTGGGCTGGGAGCGCGCTGAGGGCAAGGTGCGGGCGCAGAGCATGCTCTTTCCCTGGCACGAGGAGAACAAGAAGCTCTGTGAGCTCTTCGAGCGGCTCTGCGAACTGGGCGCGGATCGGGTGCGAGAGGAATTTGAAGGAAGGAACATCAACTGAGTTGGGCCCTACTGGTCTGTGTCACTCGCCGAGCTCAAGAGCAGTCCAGGCAATATGGGCAAAAACCATCGTGAGGGGCCCTGATTGTTTCTGCACAGTTTCTACGCAGTTTCTACGCAGAAAACAAACACTGCCCCAAGCACGACCGGCACGTCGGGCTGCCTCGAAGCGGCGTCACATGTGGGTTCGAACTCCCACGGACGCTGGCTGGGGATGTTGGCTCTTCCTCGTCCATGATGGTGATCTAATGGAAGGGATACTATTTACCGGACCACAGGGGGAGGTCTGCTACACGAAGTAATTCAGCGCTGCTGCCTACTGGACTGCGTTCACCTGCGGGTCGCGAAGCCGACGGCGCCTTGTCGGGCAGCAAGCATATACCCCCGAACCGTTCAGCGCAGCCTTCGTGATCGGTTTCGCGTCTTGCCTCTTCCGCTGCCTTCGAGCCACTCCTGCATTCCCATGAGGCGATAGCTCTCGCGGAGCCAGGCCTGGATCTCGTCATCAAGCTGGCTCGATTCGGTGATGCGCAACCGGTGAGCCCACCAGCCGGGAACGACCTCCTCGACCTTCAAGAAGCGCGAGGAGTTCAGTCGATAGGGCAGGGCGAATACACACGTCATCCCCTTGTCGGAAAGGCTCGTGATGCCGGCGAAGCGCACGCGGCCCTGGAACGCAATGCGGGTCTTGGCTGGCGCGACATGGTACTCCCCGCAGGCCGCGATCATCTGCTCGAAACGCTCGTACAGTTCGCGGGCCCGTGGCCCCATGCGTGCTTTCCAGTCATCCAGCGTGGCCTTTCCGCACGAATGTCACTGGTTCTTTGTGACGAACTTTGCCCCGCACTCGGGACAGTTCCAGAGCGGTCGCTTGCGGTCTGTCTTCATGAGGTACTCGGGCGTTAATGGCCCGATAGATCGGCAATATATCACTGGCTCGCAAGGGCTCAAAAGGGCCTGAGTGGGCTCATCGGCAGCCCTAACGCGAAGTGCCGGAACAATCTGAGGGGAGTTCCGGATTGTTTCTATGCAGAAACATCGTTTCGCGACACAATTGGCAGATCGGGGTGGCCTCAAACTGCCACGTCTGGTCTGAACTCCCACCGGCGCCAGCACACAGAGACAGGAAGGCGCGGCTATTGCCAAGATCTAAAAGGGGGAGGGAAGCTCTACTCTTACGATCGTTCCTTCCAGCGGTCGAGCGCTCCAAGAACTTCCAGCACGCACTCAAGATCAGATTCGTCCCGACGAGCAAGCAAACCAACGATCTTTGCTCGAAGCGTATCAGCTTTGTAAGGCTTGCCCCGGGCAAAGTCGAAAAGTTGAGACAAAGAGAGCCCGAAGGCTCGGGCCAGTCGCTCCAGGTTTTCCAGAGAGACATTCCTTTCGCCTCGCTCGATCCCACCCACATAGGTCGGGTGAAGGTCCGCTCTTTCACCCAGTTCTTCCTGTGACCAGCCGTTCGCTTTCCGCAGTTGTCGAACCCTCCGGCCCAGCTCGATACGGATCTTCTGCATCGGCTCCTCCGATGCAGTACTAATAGTCTGCCTTTAGGCTCCAATCCACAGACGATGAGAACTGATTTGTAGTAGAAACTAAATTCTATGAGTAGTATATTGGGCGCCTATCTCACTGCGGAAATCGCCCCGACGCTTGAATTTGCACAATGAGCACCGAAATTACTCCAAGGCGAA
>JALLOM010000063.1 GCA_027717865.1 Acidobacteria bacterium AH-259-O06
GTCCTTGAGCTGTTAAGCTCCATCATGGCGTCTCTGGCTTGTTGAATTCTGAATTCTGAATTCTGGATTCTGAATTCTGACTCCTGTCTCCTGTCTCCTGACTCCTGTCTCCTGTCAATTTGATCTTCATCACATTATAATCTGCCCGCAATGATCGCCCACTTAAAAGGCGTAATCAGGGAGAAGTCGGCGGGTCGCTTGGTGGTGGATGTCAGTGGTGTGGGATATGAAGTTCTGATTCCTTTTTCTACTTATTACGAGCTCGGAGAAATTGGCGAGACTGTCAGTCTGCGTATCTATACTCATGTGAAGGAAAATGCCCTCAAGTTGTATGGCTTTCGGACAAGTAAGGAGAAGAAGCTTTTCACGCAACTGATTCAGGTGTCCGGAATCGGGCCAAAGCTGGGGGTTACGATTCTTTCTGGGCTTCCAGTCGACGAGTTTGTCCAGGCGGTGATGGATGGTGAAGTTGTCAAGCTCAACAGGATTCCGGGGGTTGGTAAAAAAACCGCCGAGCGCCTTGTTGTGGAAATGAAGGACAAGGTGGTGGAATTATTTCCTGAAGTTGAGGAGGCCAAGAAGGAGGGTGTGCCGGGCTTTCTTCTGGCGGATGTTGTTTCGGCGCTGGTCAATCTAGGCTACCCCAAGAACACAGCCGAGAAGGCGGTGGCCAAGGCACTGGAAGAAGGCCACACTGACCGTTTTGAGGAGCTTTTGAGAAAATCGCTAAGAAGGATTCGGGCATAAGAATGCAATCGGAAGAACGTGTCATGGATCCTCAGCACCGGGACGAGGAGGTCATCTTTGAGAACAGCCTCAGGCCTCGATTTTTGCGGGAGTTCATCGGCCAGAAAAAAGTTAAAGACAGCGTCATAGTTGCTGTCCAAGCGGCATCACAGCGGCGCGAATCCCTGGACCATGTTTTACTCTTTGGCCCCCCGGGTCTTGGAAAAACCACACTTGCCCACATCCTCGCCAATGAGCTGAATGTGAATTTTCGCTCAACCTCGGGCCCGGCCATTGAAAGGCGCGGGGATCTGGCGGCGATTTTGACAAACCTGGAAGAAAACGATGTCCTTTTTATCGATGAGATCCATCGCTTGCCCCCTCCCATCGAAGAGATCCTTTATCCGGCCATGGAGGATTTTCAAATCGACATCATCATTGGAGAGGGTCCCGGCGCCCGTTCCATTAAAATTGATATTCCCAGCTTTACTCTGGTCGGAGCCACCACTCGAACTGGACTCCTAACCTCGCCACTGCGAGGTCGTTTCGGGATCATCCAGCGTTTGGATTTTTATGATGTAGAAAGCCTCACCACAATCGTCCATCGCTCAGCCAACATTCTGGGGGTTGAAATCGATGAGGTCGGTGCGCTGGAGATTGCACGGCGAGGCCGGGGGACGCCGAGAATCGCCAATCGGCTTTTAAGGCGCGTTCGAGATTATGCAGAAGTACGAGCTGACGGTACGATTGATCATAAGGTTGCCTGTGAAGGATTGGACTTGGCCAATGTGGACCGCTTCGGTTTTGATGAGATCGATCGAAAGCTGCTCTTGACTATTATTGAAAAGTTTGGTGGCGGTCCGGTTGGTGTCAACACTATTTCGGCGGCTATCAGTGAAGAGAAGGACGCCATTGAAGATATTTATGAACCCTACCTGATTCAGATTGGCTTCCTCAACCGCACTCCACGCGGGCGCATGGTGACCCATCTGGCATACGATCATTTCGGAATTCGACCCGAGCCTTCGCCCCAGAAAGGTCTGTTTTAGGTGGGGCCGTGTCTTTAAAATTTAAATTTTGGGCCCCGCGTTGACCCCCCCCGTTGATTTGAGCTAAGCGGAAAAAGTATCATAACTATTGTGGAAAGTGCAGCTCCCGCGCGCGAGTTGGAGAGGCAAATCAGGGCACTTCAGGCTTCCGTCGAGCGGGTCATTAAGGGGAAACCCGAAGTTGTAGAACTGGCCATTGTAGCTTTGTTGGCTCGAGGCCATGTGCTCATCGAGGATGTTCCCGGTGTAGGGAAGACTACGCTGGCTCATGCGCTAGCCAGATCCTTTGATTGCACCTTTCAAAGGATCCAGTTCACGAGTGATCTTCTCCCTTCAGACCTGACCGGTGTTTCGATATTTAACCAGTTGGAACATCAGTTTGAGTTCCGGAAAGGACCTCTGTTTGCCAACGTCGTTCTGGCCGACGAGATCAATCGCACCACTCCCAAGACCCAGAGTGCTCTTTTGGAGGCGATGAGCGAAGGGAAGGTGACTGTAGAAGGTGAAACGTATAACCTTCCCCAACCTTTTGTGGTGATCGCAACTCAAAATCCCATTGAACATCATGGTACCTATCCCTTGCCCGAGTCCCAGTTAGACCGCTTTGTGATGCGACTGCAAATGGGTTACCCCGCTAAAGAGGACGAGAAACAGATTCTGCGCTCCCAAATCAGCTATGACACAGCTGAGCAGCTGCTACCCGTGATGTCAGCTCAAGAGGTCATGGAAGCGCAAAAGCGGGTCCAAGAGGTGGAAGTCGAAGACATTCTTCTGGAATATCTCATGGCGCTGGTTCAAGCTACCCGGCAAAGCGAATTCTTAGCCTTGGGCATCAGTCCCCGAGGAGCCATGGCACTCTACCGAGCAGCCCAGGCCAAAGCCTTTTTGGAAGGACGCAATTACTGCATTCCCGATGACCTGAAGCAATTGGCTATACCTGTCTTCTCACATCGAGTGATTGTCAGCCCCAAGTATTCTTCACCTCTGCAAAAGAGTGAAGAAGCCGAAGCCATTATTCGGGGATTGATTGAGGAAGTAGAGGTCCCACTTTAATCAGATGTTCAACTGGGTGAATATTAAGGGTATTAAGGAGTTCTTCTGGCCTACTTTTTTTCTGTTTTCTGCGTTCATTTTGGCAGTTTTCAGTTCCATGGCACGGCGCAACGGGCAATTCTACGCCGCCGCTTTCCTGGCGATCATTGCTTTGATTTTTGCTTTCGTGGTCAGTGTGACACTGGTTCCTAGGCTCCTGGACGGCGTCAGGCTCAATTTTTTGAACAATCTGCGCTTTTTTCGTTTTACTCAGCGAGGTGCTTTCTTCATTCTGATTGTTTTCATCATTGCCTTTGCGACTTTCAATACAGGCAACAACTTACTGATTCTAATTCTTTCATTTCTATTGGCCTCCCTGATAGTTTCCGGGATTGTGGCCAACCTGGTTCTCTTTGGCCTCAAGATTAGCCTCAATGTTCCAGAGGCGATCCATGTCGGCCAGAAAGCAGTGTTTCTGATCACGTTGCACAATCTTAAGAAATTCTTTCCCTCCTTTGCTCTTAAACTCAAAGGAGAGAACAAAGAAAAAGGAGATTCCGAAGATACAGATTTCTTCGTGCAGGAGAAAAGCTTCCCCTACGTTCGAGCCGGCGAAAAGTTGAGACTGAGCCTGCACTGCGAATTCGTCCGCAGAGGGATCTATCCTGTGCAGGGCTTTGAGGTTAGGACAACTTTCCCATTTGGATTTTTCTGGCGGGGTAGAAAACTAGACGCTTTTGGAAACATCGTGGTTTATCCGGCGCTGCGGGATTTGAACGGGCTTTTTTTCCGTTATCCCTACCTTCAAGGGGTGGAAGAGAAGAACCGTCGGGGCTCGGGCAGCGAACTTTACAACATTCGCCACTACCAGAGTGGTGATAACGCACGCTTCGTTCACTGGAAATCCACCGCTAAGCTCGCCCGCCTAATGATTAAAGATTTTGCTCTAGAGGAAGAGATTCCATTGAGTCTCTTCTTTTCCACCTATTTGCCGGATCGATCTCCTTCGAACCTGGAACAATTTGAAAGAGCGGTCTCCTATATCGCCTCTCTCGGACACTACTACCGAGCGAAAGGCCACGAGTTCAGGTTTAGTTCCGGCGAGTTTGAGGTCACCGTGAATGGACATAAACAGGATTATGAGGCGCTCATGGAGTACCTGGCCGGAGTGCAACCCACAGATCAGGTTCGACTCGATGAGCAGCAGATGACAGGACCGTGCATCCTCTTTGCCGCTGGTGATTTGGTGGGACTAGAGGGTATCTCCGCAGTAGATTATCTGCAGCTATAGGAAGCTTGATGGCAAGAGAAGTATGAGTTTTGAGAAGGCTTTCAAGCTATCCAGCTACGCTTTGCTACTTTCGGGATTTATTTCTCTGTTCGCAAGCGAAGCAATCGGCGTTCCTGTGACCGCTCTTTATCTTCTAGCCGTAGTCGCCAGTTGGAACATCAGAGTGCTTTACCTTCCCAACTGGGTGCAGTCACTCATCTTCCTTGCTCTCGTGGCTTTTTTCTTGGTGGACGCTCTGACTCTTTCTGATTCTGTGAGTGCTACAGTCCATTTGTTGATCCTTGCCAGTCTTGTCAAGCTGTTTACTCGAAGAGCTGAAAGAGACTATCTGATCCTCTATTTCATCTCCTTCGGTTTTTTGCTGTTTGCGTCCGCCTACACAATCTCCATTTCCTTTCTGGCCACGCTGGTGCTTTACATCTTTGCCTCAATCCTGACCTTTATCCTTTTCGAAAGTAAAAAGGCTTACGAGGAAAACCGCACGGCGGGCTTTTCTCTGAAAGGATATGTCAATGTAGCGTTGGTCATTACAGCACTTATCATTCTGATTTCGATACCGATTTTTCTTGTTATTCCCCGGGTATCGTTGGGTTTTTTCAGAGTGGACAGGCATTTAGAACTCAACATGAGCGGCTTCTCGGACAAAATGAGCCTGGGTGACATCGGAAAGATCATCGTCAACACGAGCGTTGTGATGAGAGCAAAGGTTGACACGGATGTTAAAAATTTGCCTCCGGATCTGAAATGGCGAGGCATCGCTCTTGATCGCTATGACGGCAAGGCATGGTCCAACACCAGAGAAGGTTTCCATCGAATTGACAGAAGTGACAGCTACGGGGGAATTCTCGTTTCTGAAAATCGCCGAGAAAACGAATTTTTGATTCAGCAAAGTATTCTCCTTGAACCCTTTAGCAACGTGATCTTCGGTGCACCTGAGATGGTTCTGATTACCGGAGATATGCTCCGGAGAAGGTTTTTTTTCAAAGACGGTAACGGTTCAGTCAGCATGCATCGAAGAGGACGGAGACTGCTTAGGTATATTGTCTACTCAGATATCATCTCGCGAGATGAGAAATTGGCCTACCCGTTGGAAGGATCCATCCCGCAAACGACCCGAAGGCGCTCTTTGCAGTTGCCGGACCTTGATCCCCGGATCCACACACTGGCCGAAGCGGTGACACGGAACCACAACAACGTCGTAGACAAAGCACTGGCTATCGAGGATTTTCTGCAAGGAAGCTACGGTTATTCTCTGGACAACAAGCCGGCAGCCGCCGACGATCCTCTTTATGACTTCCTGTTTGTGACCAAGGCGGGCCACTGTGAGTACTTCGCTACTGCGCAAGCGATATTGATGCGCAGCATCGGGATTCCTGCTCGAATCGTCAATGGATTTCGGCTGGGAGAATTCAATGAGTTCAGCGATTACTTCATCGTTCGCCAGTCGGACGCACACAGTTGGGTCGAGGGTTACTTTCCCGGTCCCGGTTGGGTGGAGTTTGACGCTACTCCCTGGATCAGAGTGGCCAAGCAATCGCTTAGTCTGAGCCATTTGTTTGGTCAGCTTCTTGACGCAATCGATATTTTCTGGACCGAAATTGTGACCTTTGATCGGGTCAAGCAGGTCGGGTTCTTCCGCTCACTTGCATACAATCTTCGCAACACTTGGATAAAGGTCTCCCATATTTCCTTGAAGCTCGACGATTTTGCCAAGTCTAGGTGGTTGGATCGCTTCAAGGAATGGAATTTCTCAAAGCTAATCTATCTTGTTTTGGTCCCTCTGGCCCTTACCCTTCCTTGCATTGCTTACCGATACAGGAGATATCTTCGCGCCTTTTGGAAGCAGCGTGTGTTGAGGCAGGAAAGCTCGGAGATCGCACCCGAGTACTACCTGGAAATGCTAGATCTTTTGGGTCGAAAGGGATTAGTGAAAAGCCCTGCCGAGACGCCGGCCGAGTTTGTAGAAAGAATTCAAGTGGATTTGGGTAATCCGTCGCCAAGTCTCATTACTCAGCTTTACTATCGCAACCGCTTCGGTCACTTCCCACTAGGGCCATCCGATTTGTCCAAGGTCTACGGCTGGTTGAAGGAGCTGCGGCGTTAACATGAAACGGCGAGTTCCTCACTGTCCTCACTGTGATAAAAAGGTGTCAAAGGATAACCTCTTTTCCCCTTTCTGCAGCGGGCGCTGCCGACTTCTTGATCTGGGGAAATGGCTTGACGGAGAATACCGCCTTCCCGACCGCAAAGCATCGAAAACTGAAATTGAAGCGGAGGAATGAGCTGGATCGAGTTGTTCGTGCTGTGGTCACCGGATTTGGAGTTGGTTATTTACCGCTAGCGCCGGGAACTTGGGGCTCTCTGGAAGCCGTATTTCTGGTTTGGATTGTTCACTGGCTTCTGCCGGCTCATGAAACGGTGGTTCTGGCGGGCCTTCTAGTCGTTTTGACTTTGCCCGCCATTTTTCTTTCGGCCCGATTCTCTCGTTCCGAAAGCGATCCTGACCCCTCCGAGATCGTTATCGATGAGATTCTTGGACAAATTCTTTGTTTGTTATGGGTTCCTGTCTCTATCGTTTCCCTGGTGGTCGGTTTCTCCATGTTTCGGTTCTTTGATATTGTGAAACCCTTTCCCGCACGAAGGAGCGAGAAATTGCCTGGAGGAATCGGTATTGTCTGTGACGATCTGATTGCAGGACTTTATGCCGGGCTCTCATTGAAGGCCCTCGCGCTAGTAGCGAATATCGAATAGGAGAGTCTTGAAAATGCGAGCCGAAATCATTGCAGTAGGATCTGAACTGCTCACTTCTGCCCGGGTTGAAACCAACTCTCTATTCATCGCTGAAAAGCTCAGCCAGTGCGGGATCAGGGTCATGCGCAAGTTCGTGGTAGGAGATCGTGAAGCGGAGATCCGGGGGGCCTTGCTGGCTGCTTTGAAAGATGCTGAAATTTTGATCTTCACGGGCGGCTTGGGTCCCACCAACGACGACATTACCCGGGAAGTCGTTTCCGAGACTCTTAGGCGAAGCCTCTCGCTCCATTCCGCTATTCTTGAGGATTTGAAAGCCCGCTATCAGCGATTCGGTCTCAGGATGACCGAGAATAACCAACGCCAAGCGATGGTTCCCGAAGGGGCTGAGCCGATAGACAATACCCATGGTACCGCTCCGGGGCTTTTCCTAAAGGAGGGCAAGGCGCTGATCTTCCTTCTCCCAGGGCCACCCCATGAGCTGAAGCCCATGATGACAAATCGCGTCATGGACTTGATTCATCAGTACAAGCAGACCTCCCGGCAGTTCTACCGCCGGCTGAAAGTGGCATCGGAAGTAGAGTCTCGGGTAGATTTCCGAATCGGCTCCACTTACAAGTCCTATCCGTCGATCGAAACCACGATTCTCGCTTCACCAGGCATTATTGAACTCTTCTTTTGCTGGGTGGGCGAAGTAAACGAGCAACTGGCCGAGCAGCAACTCGAGGAGCTTACTCGACGCGTTCGTGACAAGCTGAGTGAATCAGTCTTTACGGACCAGGAATTAGATCTGCAAGAGGTGATCGGACAAATCCTGCGCGACAGTGGCAAGACCCTGGCGACTGCTGAATCTTGTACGGGCGGATTGATTGGAAAGATGCTCACCGATGTGCCTGGCAGTTCCGATTACTATCGAGGGGGGTTGGTTTGCTACAGCGATGATTTGAAGGTGGACTTGCTGGGTGTGAATGCAACCACCATTGAACGATTTGGAGCCGTCAGTGAACAGGTTGCCTATCAGATGGCGGTGGAAATTCGTAAGCGTGCCCGAGCAAACCTTGGCCTCTCGGTCACGGGAATCGCAGGTCCGGATGGCGGGACGCTGGAAAAGCCTGTGGGATTGGTATTCGTCGGTTTGTCCAGCGAGCAGGAGACAGGGGTCAAGAAGCTGCAGTTTCCGGGTCAGCGCGAGACCATCCGGCTGCGCGCCTCCCGATTTGCTCTGGACTGCGTAAGAAGGAGCCTGCTGTAATGAAGTCGCCCCTCTGATCCATCCGACCTAGCCGATCCTAAGGCATTGCGGCCGTCTTGCTCGGTCCACACGCCCTTCAACTCGTAGTGCAAGCCCACGTTGAGGGTGAAATTGGAAGGGTGCGTGACTTACCATCCTATTGTGCTAAGCTTGGAAACCGTGAACTTTCCGGAAAAGTTGCCTTTGAAGCCGCAACAGCGAAAGGCCCTCGCTGAAGCCAAAGAAAAAATAACCCAGCGATTTCCTGTGGAAAGTATCCTTCTGTTTGGCTCGGCGGTTCGGGGCGAGTTGGGTCCAGAATCCGACATTGACTTGCTTATTCTCACCACTCGTTCCCTTGACCGGCGACTGCGGCACGAAATCACCGACCTGATTTTTGAAATCAATCTTCGGTACGCAGCCAATTTGAGCACTGTGGTCGTTGACCGGCACTCCTGGGAGACCGGACTCGTCTCTGCGCTTCCATTTCACGAGCGGATTGAAGCTGAAGGGGTGGAACTGTGAGTGCTGGCAAGGATAAAGCTGTCCACTACTGGTGGGAACGAGCCTGGCAAAGTTTGGAAGCTGGCAGAAGGGACTTCCAGGCGGAGGCCTATCCTTTTGCGGTCAACCGACTTTATTACGCAGCCTTCTATGCCGTTAGCGCCCTGCTGCTCAAAGAAAGTCACTCTTTTTCCAAGCACAGTGGCGTGCGGGCTGCTTTTCACCAGCATTTCATTAAACGTGGAAAGATCGAAAAGGAGTGGGGAAGATTCTACGATCACCTATTTGAAGATCGGCACGAAGGAGACTATGTTGAATTTGTAACCTTCGACAAAAGTTATGTTGAAGATCAAATGGTGCGGATCGAGCAATTCCTTAATCGTGTCCAAGCTCTTATCAAGACATAAAGACTTCGCGATACCCTGGCTGCTCGAAGCGAAAGTGATCACAGCAACAAAGCAGAAATCACAAAAGTGCAGAAGAGCATCGCGTGGAAGTCATTTGTGGGGGGGGGTGGGAAAAATAGGGTTCAGCTGAAACCTGCCCATTCAGGCAAGAGGGCCAGATGACCCAAATCCTTAGCTTTCTCAACGTAGCGAGTATCAGCAGTCAGAAAAGTGCCCCCGCGTTTGAGGGCAGTCGCGTGATAGGCCGCGTCGTAAAAACTGACCCTCACTTTATCCATGATCTTGAAGGCTTCGGCATAAAGGTTGGAACCTCTTTCCTCCTCAAACTCGTAGCCGACCAGGATTATGAGCAGTTGCTTTGCAAGTCGGCCTTCCTTTAACCCGAGCACGTTGCCGCCCGCAAGCGCAAAGCGCATTGTTTAGCTGACCTGACTTCGAAACAATAAGAGACATCGCCTTTTCGGAGCGCCTATGATTCGAGCCTTTATCGCCATCACCCTTCCTGATCCCATCCTGCAGCGCTGTCAGGAAATCAGCTATCGCCTCAGAGGGCTGAAGTTGAATGGACGATTTCCGAAAAGCGAATCCATTCATCTCACGCTGAAGTTTCTTGGCAATATCAAAGAGGAACAAGTGCCAACCATCGCCCAGGTATTGGAGAACACTGCAGGGGAATCTCTTCCCTTCCATTTGAAAATTCAAGGCGTAGGTGCATTCCCACATATAGCTAATCCAAGGGTCGTTTGGGTCGCTGTGGAGCACAACCAAGCCCTCAGCCAGATGCAGAAGCGAATCGAAGAACGTCTTCAGGGGCTGGGCTTTCCTAAGGAGAATCGCAAGTTTCACCCGCATCTCACGCTGGCAAGGCTCAAATCGCGAAAAAATCTAAAGGATCTAATCCAATATATTCAAGGTGAGGGTGTTCGCGAGAAAGCAGGAACAGTTACAGTGAAAGAAATTCACCTGTATCAGAGCGTCCTCAGGCCGCAAGGAGCGGAGTATCGGAAACTGGTCACGGCAAGGCTGGGGGAACAACTGACAGCTGACAACTAACAGCGGTCAGCTGGTCAGCCCTCCCAATCGCTTGCTGATCGTTTGGTTTTTGCCCACCTGTCCTTGTATATTGTCAGATGTCAGCTGTCAGTTGTCAGCTTGAGAAGGAGTAAAACCATGGCCATCAGTCAGGAATTACTGGACATTCTCGCTTGCCCCGCCTGCAAGACCGAGGTGAAACTCACCCCGGATGGGAAAGGCCTGAAGTGTGTTTCTTGTCACAGGGTTTATCCGATTCGCGATGACATTCCTGTGATGCTCATTGACGAGGCGACTATCGAACCATCCGAAGAGACACCATCCGAGGAAAATCAACTTTAAATGATACGACCGAGTTTTCCGGAGTTACACGGGCCTGAAAAGTCCGTACAATCCCGTGTTTTATTAACGCGCCTCCGTTCTTTGGGTGACACAGTCTTGATGACACCGATGCTCGCCGTGTTGAAACGGGTAGCTGGTTGGCGGGTAGCAGTCGTGATCGAAAGGCCCTTTGAGGAGATTTTGCATGGCAATCCTCATGTTGATCGTCTTTTCGTGATCGAAAACCAACCCAATAAGTGGATTGCCCGTTTACGGATGATTCAGGAAATCCGTTCTTTCCGGCCGACTTTGGCGATCGACCTGCATAGTGGTAGCACTGGCGCCCTTCTCACCGCCTTCTCCGGTGCCCCAAAGCGAGTCGGATACCTTCAAAGCCGCAATTCTTATCTTTATAACGTCAGGGTTCCAGAGTCTCGGCAGGTGTGGGGCCGGGAACACATCCATACGGTAGAGCACCAGCTGTCGATTCTGAAGCACTTAGGTTTTCCGGTGGAGCCGATTCCGCCGCTGAAGGTCCCGATTGATCCGCAAGAGCTTGAGTTGATCAAAGATCTGCTCACTCGTCAATCCGTGCGTGACGGGTTCATTCTAATTCATCCAGCTGCAGCCTTCGATACCAAGCAGTGGGATGCGGAAAAGTTTGCCTTGCTCTCCACCCGGCTCATCGAAGAAGGTCAGGAGGTAGTTATTACAGCAGGCCCCGGTGAAGAAAGTTTCCTTAAAGAGATCAGAAAACACTGTTCTTCGCAAGTTCAATTCATCCCGCCCCTGCCAATCCGAAGATTCTCGGCATTAGCTTCACTTTGCGGTCTTTATATTGGCAATGACACAGGTGCCACCCATATCGCCGCAGCACTGGGGAAGAAAATCGTAGTAATCTTTGGATCCTCTGATTTTAAGGTGTGGTATCCCTGGGGCGCGGAACATCAACTGATCAAATCGGATTTACCTTGCATGCCCTGTCCCGGGTATTTTTGCCTCCACTTCGATGAGCCCCGCTGTATCCGTTCCATTCCGGTTAAGCCGGTTTTTGAGGCCGTGCAGTCAATGCTATGATTTCCGCGGATAAACAACAGCTTCATCGGATTGTTAAGTGCTTTTCTGATCAGCCGGTCCTGGTTGTGGGAGACCTGATGCTGGACCAGTTTGTCTGGGGCAAAGTGGAGAGGATCTCGCCAGAAGCACCGGTGCCTGTGGTTGAGATTGTAAAGGAAAGTATTCATCTTGGGGGTGCTGCCAATGTTGCATGTAATCTCGCTGTTTTGGGAGCACGTCCACTTCTGGTGGGTGTTGTGGGTTCTGATGAAGCAGGGCAGAGGCTGATCGAGGAGCTTCATAGGCAAGACATCAGCAGTGAAGGCGTCGTTCGAGATAGTGATCGCAGGACCACCATAAAAACTCGGATTATTGCCCAGCACCAGCAGGTTTGTCGGACTGATCGCGAGAGCAACGCACCCCTGTCTGAAGCGATTCTCGAGCGAATTCTAGAGCTTTATCAAACCTTTTTTGATCAGGCAAAAGGAATCATTGTCTCGGACTACGCAAAAGGAGCATTGTCTGGAACACTCATTGAGGACTTGATCCAGCAATCTCGACGCGCCGAGATATTTTTGGCTGTCGATCCAAAGGTAGGAGACTTCTCGATCTATCGCCAAGCCTCCGTCATCACCCCGAACAAGAAGGAGGCCGAATCGGCCTCGGGAGTAAAGATCGTGGATGAGCTTTGTTTGATCCGCGCAGGTCAGAGACTCCTGGAAATGACTGGTGCGCGCCATCTTCTGATCACTCGCGGGGAAGAGGGTATGACGCTATTTGAGGATGACAAGCACTCACACATCCCGACAGTAGCTCGGGAGGTTTTCGATGTGACTGGAGCTGGGGATACGGTGATTGCTTCGCTGACCCTCGCGGTGGCAGCGGGTGCGTCAGTCTGGGAAGCGGCCACTGTGGCAAATCATGCCGCTGGTGTGGTGGTTGGGAAACTAGGAACGGCGGCAGTCACCGTGGATGAAATTCTATCCAGCATTGGGAATGACGAATGACGAATGTCCGGGTTTCAGGTTTCAGGTTGGAAGGTTGCAGGTTGCAGAAGTGCTATAGACGCTTCTTTCTTCTCGGACTCCATCTAAGTCCGGGCAGATTTCTAGATATTGCATCAGCCGCCTCAACCTTCAACCTTCAACCTTCAACCTCCTTCAACCTTCAACCTTCAACTTTCCAACCTTCAACCTTCCAACCTTCAACCTTCAAGGCCGGGCCCTTTTCTGTTGAAGAGACCTTCCCGGATGAGCGGCAGCAGATCGTGCGTGCGTCGAAATAGCAAAATCGCGGTGAGGATGAAGTAGAGAATAGAAACTTGAGCACGGATATCCGGATAGACAAGTTGTGCCACAAAAAGAAGGAATAACCCTCCTGCTTCCCAGAGGCTGATATTCAGGTTCATTAAGACGACCACCGCAAAGATCGACTGTGCCGCCGTGAGAAGAATCTCGTGGCTCTGGCGCAAGTCCAGGGGCATCTGGCCGATACGCCCTAGACTGATGCTGTAAACCAGAGGAATGGTTCCGACCAAGAGTGTCCACTGATTGACTTTAGATGAAATCAGTGCACCAATGGCGGATGTGGGCTGGGCCCGGAGAGTCCACAGGGCCGCAATAATAAACTCTGGTGCTTCGGAAGCAATAGGCGCCAACCACTGTATCAAAAAGTATTCATCAATTCCCAAGAGTTCTCCGGAACCTATCAGAGCTTCTGCAAAGGGTTCTGCGGAAGCGAAAATTGTGATTCCTGAAAAGACGAAAAGAAAGACGTTCACAAGACGGCGTTTTCCTTTCACCAGCTGTGCAATCAGCCGGGCCGGACCTACCAGTTCCGGCTCGTGAACTTCCATGACGGCCGTTCGCCAGGCGTAA
>JALLOM010000064.1 GCA_027717865.1 Acidobacteria bacterium AH-259-O06
TTGTTTACAGTGTGAGCCAAGCTGCTGAGCATAACCTGTATTCCTGGGATAAGCATTGGGAGATTATCGAAGGTCATTTAAACATACTCAAGGGCGCGGGATGCAACTTGATTTTAGTTCTTCATCCGAAAAGTCGTTTGACCCAGTATGAGTGGTTAGAAGATAAATTCAATTGTAAAATCCATCGTAAGACTACTGCCGAAGTACTCCCGTTTTGCTCTTTATATGTATGCATGGGTTCGACCACAGCACTTTGGGCGGCCAGTTTGGGGATCCGCGTAATCGATTTATCAAGAATGCACGGCCGTGACATGCCCGTATTTGACAGGATTCCGAGAATAACAAAGGTTTCGTCTGGCGAAGAGTTCAAAACGTTACTTCTTGGCGCATTTCATAATGGCCGCAGATTACACGATGATGATTGGTATGTTGATTTCGAGGCGCGGAGTAGATTTCTGGCCCAACCATCGATTGGGGATGCTCTGTTGAAGCACATTTAGCCTTTATGACAGCCATCTTTACCTCTGACGTTTATCGATTGACGGCTTGCAAGATCGGGCGACCTTGGATGCGGGATGCGTACGTTACATGGATATGACTGAAGCGGTGATTAATGTGGATAGGGAAGGGCGACTTCGGAGAGTATGCTGAAGATGTCTGCGCGCGTCCTCATCACCGGCGCCGACGGTTTCATCGGTTCCCACCTCACAGAGGAGCTCGTGCGCTGCGGGCACGATGTTCGCGCGTTTGTCTACTACAACAGCTTTAACTCCTGGGGTTGGCTGGATCAAGCGCCTAAGGACATTCGAGACAACCTGGATGTCTTTGCCGGCGACATCCGCGACCCCCACGGGGTGAAGGAGGCGATGAAGGGTTGCGATGCGGTGCTGCACCTGGCGGCACTGATCGCGATTCCCTATTCCTACCACTCGCCCGACACCTATGTGGATACCAATGTCAAGGGCACGCTGAATGTGCTGCAGGCGGCACGCGAGCTGGGCGTGAGGCGAGTGATCCATACCTCGACCAGTGAGGTCTATGGCACGGCGCGCTTTGTGCCGATCACCGAGGAACATTCGCTGCAGGGACAGTCGCCGTATTCGGCTACCAAGATCGCCGCGGATCAGTTGGCCTATTCCTTCTTTGCGTCCTTTGGCTTGCCGGTGGTGATTGCGCGACCGTTCAACACCTATGGCCCGCGACAGTCCGCCCGTGCGGTGATCCCGACCATCATAATCCAGATTGCCAACGGCCAGCGGCAGATCAAGCTGGGTGCGTTATCCCCCACGCGCGATTTCAGCTTTGTGCGGGACACGGTAGCGGGCTTTATCGCCGCGCTCGACTCCGATCAGGGTCTGGGCGAAGTGGTCAATTTTGGCAGCAATTTCGAGATTTCGGTGGGTGATACCGCCCGCCTCATCGCCGAGGCCATGAACGCTGAAATCGAGATCATCACCGACGAAGCGCGGTTGCGTCCGGAGAATTCTGAGGTGGAACGCCTCTGTGCGGACAATACCAAAGCCAAACAACTTTTCGGTTGGCAATCTCTCTACGGCGGTCGCGAGGGCCTCAAACGTGGTCTGGCTAAGACTGCTGAATGGTTCAAGGATCCCGTCAATCTAGCTGGTTACAAGGCCAACCGCTATCACATTTGAGATGGACACTGAAGTGAAGTCACTTGATCAGGTTCTGCTGCAAGGGTTGCAGGAGGTTTTGGGTACACCCAACCGACTGATTGCCCTTCATGAACCCGAATGGGCGGGCCGATTCTTCGAGAACTCGCGCGCGAGCCTGAAGTGGCAGCGCCTCGAACCCTACGAGAAATTCGCTGAGATGATCGATCGGCATTGGGATGGGATCGCCGCCTATTGCAAGCCAGAGAAGAAGGTATCGCTCGGATTCGTGGAAGGACTGAACAACAAGATCCGTGTCATCCAGCGACGCGCATACGGGCTGCGCGACGAGGAGTACCTGCGGCTGAAAATTCTCACATGCATGCTGCCAGCGCTCTAAAATGCCTCAAAATCACCCACTCGATTTCCTAGCCTACATTCTTATCAGAGCTACTGCTCAAGCGCGTTGAATCTATCGAGGTTGAAACTACCATGCCTGGACAACCGGAGTGCACACAGCCCCTTACCGTTGCCGGCATAAGGGTGGGCGTTGGCCGGACAATGGTAATCGCTGAAGCCGGTGTAAACCACAATGGCGATCTTGGGCTGGCCATGGAGATGGTTCGCGTGGCGAAAAGTTGCGGCGCGGACTGTATCAAACTCCAGACGTTCTGTGCTGATGATCTGGTAACCTCTACCGGACCCAAGGCCGCCTACCAGATCAAGAGTACTGGTCCCTCCGAATCACAGCTCGAGATGCTGCGCAAGCTCGAGTTGCGGCATGAGGAGTTTGCCGATCTAATATCAGTTTGCCGCGACGAAGAAATCCTGTTCATGTCGACTCCGTATGGATTCAGAGATGTTGAGTTGTTGGCCGATTTGGGTGTCGAGGCCTACAAGGTCGCGTCTGCGATGCTGGTCGAGCCCGAGTTTCTGAGAAGAATTGCCCTCAAAGGCAAGCCCATGATTTTGTCCACCGGCATGGCCAACCTCGCCGAAATTGACGAAGCCGTCAGAACGGTACGCGAAACCGGCAATGATCAGATTGTGTTACTCCAATGCACGACGGACTATCCTGCTATGGTGGCCGATGCCAACCTGCGAGCAATGAAGGGGCTGGCAAGAACTTTCGGATGCGTGGTCGGTTTTTCGGACCACACCCAAGGGAGCGTAGCCTCGATCGTTGCCGTTGGTATGGGAGCCGCCGTGATCGAGAAGCATTTCACGCTCGACCGTACTTTACCTGGCCCCGACCAGTCAAACTCGGCAACCCCTAGCGAACTTGCTGCGCTGGTGCAGGCGATTCGGGACGCCGAACTCGCCTTGGGCTCCCCAATCAAGACACCAACAAATGCAGAGCTGGGAAACATGGCAAGCATGCGGCGTAGCCTCGTTTCGCAAAGGCCAATTCGGGCAGGCGAGATTATTTCCGAGGCTAATTTGACTCTCAAAAGACCCGCTGTCGGGATAGCTCCCCGCTGTTGGTCTCAGATTATCGGATGGCACGCAAAGGTCGACATCCGGGAGAATCAGCCTCTTCAATGGTGGATGGTTGAACCGCCTGATCATTGAACCGTTAGTGATCGAACATGCGCTCGCGCTCGGCGAACTGTTCGCAACGGATGGAGAGGCTTATCTGAAGCACTTCTCGCCGTTTGAATTGACGACGAACGGGGTTGTTGATGCGCTGTCTTGCGCGCGCAAGGACTGCTACTGGATTCTATCGCTCGATGAGCAACTGGCAGGCTTTTTCATGCTAGGTGGATTTGATCAGGGATACGAAATTCCTTCCTTTGGCGTATATGTTGCCCGCTGGGCTCGCAACCGTGGCTTGTCGAAAATAGCGCTCGCGTTCGCCGTTGGTCAGTGTCGCGAGTTGGGATGTTCTGCGCTGCGACTGTCCGTCCATCCGGATAACGCCGTTGCTTTGGCAGCCTACGAGGCGGCCGGGTTCAGGTTCAGCGGGACATTTTCGCCGAAAGGCCATCGGATATACCAGAAATCCCTATGACTAAGCCTTCGCCACTGGTCTATGTCTCGACCTGCGCGTTTGAGAACAGGGAGTTGAGAACTCTTTTGGCGAGTTGCCAGACCCACGGCATTGACGCCATTGAGTTGAGCGCCGTGGAGGGATATTCCCTAGAATTCCTAGAGCGGGCCCGGCAATGGGCATCTTTGCTGGTCCACAACTATTTCCCTCCGCCGGCAGCCCCCTTTCTTCTCAATATTGCTTCTCAGAATCCTATAGCCCTTCGACGGACGATTGAGTTTTGCAAGGCAGCCATAGACCTCGCTGAGCGACTTGACAGCCCAGTCTATGGAATCCACGGCGGCTTTGCTGTCGACATCCCGACCCATCTGCTGGGACTTCCGGTGGAGCAAGCGAAATTAGTGGAGTCGGGATTGCCGGATCGCGAAGTTCTCTATGCGACGATACTCGACAGTGTCCGGGAGCTAAACGATTATGCCAGCCCGCGTGGGGTTAAGCTGTTGGTCGAAAACAACGTCATCTCCAGCCGCTCCGGCAAAGAGGCGCGCCGTCTGCTGCCGATGGCCGAAGCAGCCGAGTTGACGCGGCTTGTCCGCGATGTCGGAGATCCCAACTTCGGGCTGCTACTTGACGTTGGCCATGCCAAAGTGTCCTCCGTCGCCTGTGGCTTCGACCTCGAAACATTCGTCGCGGAGGTCGCCCCGCATGTTCGTGCCTTGCACCTCAGCGATAACGACGGAGTGGAAGACCGGAATGCCCCTTTCGGGAAGAATGCTTGGTTTGTTCCACACCTGCGACATTTCGCCTCTTCTGCGGTCACTTTGGAGTTGTCTTGCCTTGCGCCAGATCGAATAATCGAGGTCCGAGACCTTGTGAGGGAAGCACTATGAAGTTGGACATAAAGGACATCTGCGTTGTTTCCGACTCCACTCTGAGGGACGCCCTATTGCAGATCGACCGCTGTGGCACGGGATTCCTGGTGGTAGTCTCTACAGGTGGACATCTGGAGGGGGTGATCACTGATGGTGATATTCGAAGAGCCGTTCTCCGCGGCATCGGACTTGATACCCCCATTCCCGAAGTAATGAACGAACGCTGCTTCAGCTTGCCGGTCACCGCCACCGACGTGGAGATCAGTCAGGCCATGAACGACAGGATTGCGTTCATTCCTCTGGTGGACGCAGGGCGAAGGGTTGTGGACTACGCAGCGCTGAGCCGCCATCGCAAATTTCCTGTCGCGGAACCCGTTTTCCATGGGAATGAGCTGAACTACGTAGAAGAATGCATCCGGACCGGATGGATATCCTCGCAAGGCCGATTCGTAACCCTCTTTGAACGGCTGTTTGCGGATTTCCACGGTATCGACCATGCGTTGGCAGTCAGCAACTGTACGGTCGCACTTCACCTGGCCCTGATAAGTTTGGGGATAGGTGAAGGCGACGAAGTTATCGTGCCTGATTTTACGTTTGGAGCGAGTGCCAATGCGGTTGTCCATGCCAATGCCACGCCGGTGCTCGTGGATGTGGATCCGGTAACGTGGACCATGGATCTCGAGGAAGTCAAACGCGCCATTTCGCCCAGGACAAAGGCCATCATGCCAGTCCATATTTATGGTCATGCTTGTGACATGGGCCCGCTGATGGAAATCGCCGAGCGTAATGGGCTCTACATCATTGAAGATTGTGCGGAATCTGTCGGGGGTCGTTACCGCGGGGCCTTGCTGGGGACTTTTGGGCACGCCGCCTGCTTCAGCTTTTTCGGCAACAAGACAATCACTACCGGCGAAGGCGGAATGATTCTCTTCCGTGACTCTGCCGTTATGGAACGAGCCCGGATGCTACGCGACCACGGCATGCCGCCGAATCGCCGCTACTGGCATGCGGAGCCGGGCTATAACTACCGCCTCACCAATCTACAAGCGGCAGTCGGCGTCGCTCAGATGGAGCGCATCGATCAGATCCTCGGGCAGAAAATGGCAGTGTTCGATGCCTATCAAAAGGCGTTAGCAGGCGTTTCCGGAGTAACCCTTCCGAGTGTGGGGGAATGGGCAGAGCCGGTGTGCTGGCTCTACACGGTGCTCATCGAACCAGGTCACCTGAGTCGTGACGAGTTATCGCAACGGCTGCTCGCGAAGGGCGTGGACTCCCGTCCCGTATTCCTTCCTATGCACGAAATGCCTGCCTTCAAGAATGCAAGGACCGTCGGGGACTATCCGGTAACAACCCATCTTGCCGCCCATGGACTCAGTCTTCCCTCATACGTTCATTTGACCACTCGTGATATACACGCAATCACCAGCAGTATTTCGGATATTATCTCGGTGAGGACAATGCTAATGGGCGCCACCGACTAGTGGGTCGAGAAGGGGATGAACTTCTTCGTGTCTGGATGAAGCAAGCTGGGCTTTAATATGCAAATCATAAAAAGAATCACGAAACGCCAGGAGTTCTATGACGGATCTGCGCCATGCGTAGCGTTGAGTACTGAGGCGCAAGAAGTACGTGACGATCTTAATGCGGCAATCGAAAGCGGAAAGTTAGGCGTGGAAGAAGCTCCTTGTCTTTGCGGAAATGCATTGTTCTATCTTATTGCAGACGTGGATCGTTACGGTGTTTTTCAGAAAACAGTAATGTGTAGCCGTTGTGGATTGATTCAAGGTATGCCACGGATGAATTCAAATTCGAATGATTGGTTCTATTCATCAGACACCTATCGGAGGTTGTATGACTCGGATGTTTTTAAGCAAGCGCCAGCAGAAATTATGAACGCGATGTCGGCGGATGCTGCGGTGCGATTTGAATTTATTCAAAACTATATCACGAAAAAAGCTCCAGTTCGCATTTTTGAGCTTGGTTGTGCGGGCGGGTGGAATTTACTGCCATTTCATAAAGCAGGACATACTGTAGTAGGACTGGATTTTGGCCCCACGTTGATCTCCTATGGGAAAGAGCTAGGAATGGATTTGCGGGCTGGCTCGCTCGATTCTTTCAGGCCTACGGAAACATTTGACGTAGCTCTTCTTAGTCATGTAGTGGAACACTTTCTTGATCCGGTCGCAACCGTATGCCGTGTGCGCGATCATCTAACGGACGGTGGAATATTATACATTGAAGTACCGAATATGGATTGGTTCGATATGGGGCAGATTCAGAGTGCGCACACCTACTATTTCACACCACGCACACTTGCATATTATATGGCGCAAGCAGGGTTGCGGCTGGTTGCGATGCGGAAACATATTACTGGCTCGCATCTTGGAGCAATCTTCAAGAAAAATGGGCAGCACGGTATTGCATTAGACAAGCGTGAACCGGGTCGCATGATTCGTCGTATTCAGAATTTTGAACTTAAACAGACGATAAAGCGCATGTTAAGAATTGCTTGAAGATTGGCGCAATTGACTGCAGCATGAAGATGCGACAGCTTATCAGCGATAGTTCCAAGGCCCGCGAACTCATGAGGTGGCGACCGGAAGTGTCACTTGAGGTAGACCTAAGGCGCACTATTGACTTCTTCCGTGCCCATCCCTCTCTATTCAATCCCAACCATTACTCGGTTTAAGAATGCAAGCTGTCCTGATGGCTGGAGGCTTGGGCACTCGGTTTCGCTCCTTCACAGCCGTACTACCGAAACCTCTCGTACCGATTGGAGATATTTCGATCATAGAGCTGGTTTTGCGTCAGCTACGCGGGTTTGGTTTTGAAGCGGTGATAGTGTCAGTGGGTTACAAGGCTGAACTGATCATGGCCGTTGTCGGAGACGGAAGACAGTTCGGTCTTGAAGTTCGATACCAGAAGGAGAGCAAGCCGCTTGGCACTATCGGCGCGTTGGCTTTGATGAAGGACTTGGAAGAAAATTTTTTGGTCATGAACGGCGATATCTGCACCAACCTGAATTTCGCAGAGATCTATCGCGACCATGTCGCCAGCAACGCTACGGCCACCGTGGGCGCCTATGCCAGACGAGAAAAGATAGAACTCGGTGTCCTTGACCTTGACTCGTCAGGCCGCATCATCAGTTTCCGAGAGAAACCGACTTATGACTTCCACGTTTCCATGGGGGTCAATGTCTTTAACCATTGTGTTCTGAACCTGATTCCAGCGGGAGAGTTTTTTGGCTTCGATATGCTGATGCATGCAATGCTGGGTAAAGGAATTGCCGTAAGGCCGTATTTTTTTGACGGTCTTTGGCTCGATATCGGGCGGCCAGACGACTACAACCGGATGGTCGAAGACTATGCGGCTAACCCTGGGGCGTATCTGCCAGAAGGAGTCTGACCATGCCCACCCTGTTCGAACACCTCATCGCCGGCGGCAAGACCACGGCCGCCATTTCATTGCGGGATACTGGCTGGATATCGGGCGGCTGGAGCAGTTTGAGCGGGCGCAGCGGGAGTGGAGAATGCCTTTCGAATGATCACCGACAAAAAAGTAATCGCAATCATCCCTGCGCGTGGTGGCAGCAAAGGATTGCCCGGGAAGAACATCAGGGCGTTGTGCGGGAAGCCCTTGATCTTCTGGACTGTTCAGGTGGCGCTTAAATCCAGGCTTATCGATGAATTGGTCGTAAGCACCGACGATCAGCAAATCGCTGATATCGCGAGACTGGCAGGCGCGTCAGTGCCTTTTCTCCGACCCACAGAGATTGCAACTGATAAAACGCCAACAATTGACGTTATTGACCACGCATTGGATTATTTCAGTTCGAGGAAAGCTCAGACATTTGATTATGTTGTTTGGCTGGAGCCGACGTCCCCGCTGCGCGAAGACGATGATATCGACAATATGCTTCGAAAGCTTCACGCAAGTGCGGAATCGTTTGATTCGATCGTCAGCGTAGGTGAGGTGGGTGAGCATCCTTCAATCATGAAGAAGCTGGTGGGGGAAAAAATTGAGCCATTTTGCCCTGAGCTTCAGATGACCACGCGTCGGCAAGATAACCAGCCAGCTTTTTTCCCCTATGGAGTGGCTTACGTAGCAAAAGCGAAGTCGTTGATGGCAGAGCGTACCTTCTACGCAAAACGCTGTACCTACTACAGGATCAAGCGTTATCAGAACTACGAGATTGACGACATTTACGATTTTCTTGCTGTCGAAAATGTCATGCGTTACGAATGGGGTTTGGAATGAAATTTCTTGTTGTTGGTTTAGGCTCCATGGGTAAAAGGCGAATTCGATGCTTTAAGGCACTCGGTCATGAGAAGAACGTCTTTGGGTTCGATCTTCGGTCGGATCGGCGCCTTGAAGTCGAGCAAAAGTACGGCGCTAAGACGTATGCTGATTTTTCGCAAGCCGTCAAAGAGGTTCAACCGAATGCCTTGATTATCTCCGTACCTCCCGACCATCATCATCAATATATGAAGTTCGCCGCCGAAAATCGGTGCCATTTCTTTGTGGAGGCCAGCGTTGTCGATACCGATCTGGATCACATCAAAGAGCTTTCTCAAAAGGCGAAAATTGTTGCGGCTCCCTCGGCAACGCTTGGTTTTCATCCGGCCATTCGCCAGATTTCAGAAATTGTAAAATCGGGGCAATTGGGAAAAATCTCCAATATCATGCTCCATTCGGGGCAGTATTTGCCGGATTGGCACATCTACGAGCAAGTGAGTGATTATTACGTCTCCAATCCGGCGACCGGAGGGGCTCGTGAAATTGTTCCCTTTGAGCTCACTTGGGTCACACATCTCTTCGGCTTCCCCAAGAGTGTGACAGGTTACAACAGGAGAACGGTTACAATTAAGGGAGCCGAAAAGATCGACGACACCTATAATTTTCTTCTCGAGTACGATAATTGTCTCGCCAGTATCACGATCGATGTTGTGTCTCGCTTTGCAACCCGGAGGCTCCTCATCAACGGCGATCAAAGGCAGCTCGTGTGGGACTGGACCTCTAACATGATTCGAATCTATGATCCTCAAAGTTCTCAATGGACCGAGATCCCCTATGAGATGGGAAGTGCCGCTCCCGGATACAATGCCAACATCGGTGAAAACATGTACATCGATGAGCTGCGAAGTTTTCTAACAGCCATTGAGACAAAGAACCCCTTCGTCAACACACTCGAGAATGACCACAAGGTCCTCAAGTTGTTGTACACCATTGAAGAGTCTGACAAAAAGTCCCAACACCTCCCCTTTCAAGAATGAAGCTTGGTATCTTATCCAAGAAACGAGAGCGAACAATCATGAGACAACACGCGCAAGGTCCAATCCTTTGGAATCGCGCCAAAAAAATAATTCCCGGGGGAAATCAGCTGCTCTCTAAGAGGAGTGAGATGTTTCTTCCTGACCTTTGGCCGGCTTATTACTCCAAGGCAAAGGGTTGCGAGGTATGGGATTTGGAAGGGCAACGCTATTATGACTTCGCTCAGATGGGAGTAGGGTCTTGCATCCTGGGTTACGCCGACGAGGATGTGAATCGGGCTGTGATCGATACGATCCAAAAGGGTTCGATGTGCTCGCTCAATTGTCCTGAAGAGGTGGAATTGGCGAAAAGGCTTGTCTCGCTCCACCCATGGGCTCATATGGTCAGGTTCGCAAGAACAGGCGGTGAGGCCTGCGCCATCGCGATTCGCATTGCACGTCGCTTTACGGGAAAAGATAAGGTGGCCTTCTGTGGCTACCATGGCTGGCACGATTGGTACCTTTCTTCGAACCTCGGGGATCAAAGCAATCTTGATGGTCAACTCCTGCCGGGCTTAGACCCTAAAGGCGTTACAAGGACACTGAAGAACACGTCTTTTCCCTTCGGGTACAACAACCTCAAGGAGCTTGAGAAAATTATCTACGACAATCCGGGTGAGATAGGTGCCATTATTATGGAGCCTGTTCGCAACCACAACCCCCAAAAAGGCTTCCTTGAGGGAGCCAGGAAAGTCGCCGACAAAATCGGTGCAGTATTCATTTTTGATGAAGTCACCTCCGGATTCAGAGTTAATCTTGGCGGCATCCATCTCACCTATGATGTCACACCGGATATGGCGGTATTCGGCAAGGCGCTGGGAAACGGTTTTCCCATTTCGGCCATCGTTGGAAAAAGAGAGGTCATGGATGCCGCTCAGGAGAGCTTTATCAGCAGTACATTCTGGACTGAACGGATTGGTTTTGTGGCTGCGCTGGTTACTCTTTCCAAGATGCGTGAGAAACGCGTTCAAAAGAAGCTGGTTCAGTATGGAAAGGAAATTAACCAAGGATGGATTGATGCGGCTCGTGCTTCCGACCTCAAAATAACAATTTCAGGCATTCAACCGCTGACTCACATTAGTTTCAATCATCCAGAGGCATTAGCGCTGCAGACTTTTTATGCTCAGGAGATGCTTAAGAAAGGGTTTCTCGTGGGAGCATCTGTTTACTCAACCTTCGCTTATACTCCGGAAATTATCAAAGAATTCATCGCGGCAACACGCGAGGTCTTTTTACAAATTCGAGAACGGTTAAGTCGGGGTGGAAGTATTGTCCACTATCTTGATGGGCCCATAAAACATGAAGGTTTTAAACGACTGACATGACCATTATCTTCCTTGTTCGATGGCCCATCACTCCTAGAGAGGTCCAGACGTTTAATTTCGAATACCTGCGACGGCGCGGATTTGAAATTTTGGTATTTGATCTTTCGAGACTTCTGAATCGAAAGGCGCTGTTGAACCATAGCAGTCCAGATGTTGTGAGAGGCGAATACATTACTATTTTTGGGTCATACCGCGAGCTTAAGAAAAAAATAAGAGAGCATTCAGCGAGTGCTTTTTTTGTTGATTACCTGATAGGTCTGAACGATTTAGACATGCGAGTAGAAAGGGTGTTCAGGATTTTAAGGAAATACGGTGCAAAATACATCATTATATCAGCGGGGGCCCTTCCCATTCGTTCCTGGCCATCGACAATGGGTAATCGCATAACAATGTTGATTAAAAAAATCTCGTCCCCAAGACGAGTATTTCATTATCTGATCCGAAGACTCATCTTGTGGTGCACAAGACATCGGTTGTTATATCCTCTACCCTATATAATTTTTAGCACTGATTCGAAAATTCTCGCGCGATTTATTACCCAGAGAAATATCCCTCGAAATAATGTAATTCCTATTCATTCTTTAGATTACGATGTCTATCTTCGATATCAGAATAACGGAAAGTTGTCTGTTGCTAAATGTCGTCAAAACATATGCGTCTTTTTAGATGAAGCGGCCACGCAACATCGAGACTTCCCACTCCTTAAGATCAAGACAATGGATGAAAAGAAATACCTCGACGAAATGAGTAACCTGTTCGACCTTATCGAAATTAAAACCGGGCTGAAGGTGGTGATTGCGGCACATCCCTATTCCAACTATGAAAAGTGCTCCTTTGCTTTTGGAGGTCGCGAGATCATCAAAGGCAAAACCGTCGAACTCGTGGCAGCCAGCTCCATGGTGATCATGCATACCACAACCGCTGTTAGCTATGCTGTTCTTTTCGAGAAACCCATCATGGTGGTTAAAACAGCCGAGATGATGAAGAAAGGATTTTCACATTACTCAGATTACGTTGATACAATGGCTGCTGCCCTTGGTCTCAAGGCTATCAATATTAGTGACCCTCGTTGGCCGGAACGTCTTTCCTTTTGCTACGACACTTGGCCGCGGAGCCACTATAAAGATTACCAATTCAAATACGTGAAATCACCCCATGTGGATGAAAAAGGTGTCTGGGAAATTTTTGCCGATAGCGTGACGTCATAACCTACAAAACTTCTCTCATTGACGTGATTGACTTCCTCCTCAAAATGCATAAAATCAAGGTTTGGGAGGTGCGCTTATGAGAATTTGTATTTGTACAACTCCGATTCGTCCCGTATGCACCACGTTTCCTCCTTTTGGCAGCATGGCGATTATTCAATCGCTTCGCAAGATCGGCGAGGATCCAGAATTTTTCAACATCGACTACTTCCGTTATAAACACGAAGAGATGGAAAGCTATTTCCGCGACAATCAATTCGATGTCGTGGGCATTAGCGCTGTCGTTTCGACGGCCTACGCCTATACGAAGTATCTGGCGCAGCTGATTCACAGGATCTCACCTAAAACTATCGTCATTGTAGGGGGCAACCTCGCGGCTAGCGCCGAAATCCTCCTCAAAGAATGCAAGGTCGATTTCTGTGTGGTCGGCGATGGTGAGCTGATCATTCAAGATCTGGTCAAGGTCCTCTATGAGAGGCCACTCAACTATGAACGACTCGAGACCACCAAGGGGATTTGTTTCTTAGATGCCAGGGGGGAATTCTGCTTTACGGGATATGGTCCCCGACCTTCAGCTGAGGAGATAGAATCTCCGGACTATAGCATCTTGGAGGCTGACGGATCTATTTCCTATTTCATAGCGGACGCTAAAACGGTATTAGGTGTGCAAGAACATCAGTCCGTTCTGACGGGAAACTCCCGGCCACTGAGAGATGGTGAGAAAATTGCGACAGTTCTGATGACGAAAGGTTGTGTTGCCCGCTGTACATTCTGCCATCGTTGGGAAAGGGGGTTTCGTGCCCGGCCTGCTGACAAGGTCATTGAGCACGTCAGGTTTCTGAAAGAACATTATAACGTCG
>JALLOM010000065.1 GCA_027717865.1 Acidobacteria bacterium AH-259-O06
TAACTCGTAGTGAAAGCTGACCAGGGGGTCAGCTTACCCCGAAAACAATATCGTGCCATCGAAACTCGCATTAATTCTCTGCTTGTGCCCTTTGCTGGCCTTCTTCCCTCAACTCCCCCCCGATCCTATCCTTGAAGGCATCATTGACTTTCATGCTCACGCAGCTCCCGACTCCGTGGCCCGCTCAGTGGATGTGGTTGAACTGGCTCAAAAAGCGAGACAAGTAGGCATGCGTGGCTTTGTGATCAAGAATCATTACATACCCACGGCCGGCTACGCTTACCTGGCAAGAAAACTGGTCCCTGGCCTTGAGGTTTTTGGGGGAGTCGTACTGAACCTTGCCGTGGGCGGTATCAACGGGCCAGCCGTCGAGTCGATGACTGCGGTTAGAAATGGATTTGGTCGCGTAGTATGGATGCCGACCTTCGATGCTGAAAACCACGTCCGCTTTTTTAAGGAAAACAGGCCATTTGTCCGCGTCTCTGAGTCAGGCCAGCTGCTGCCTGAGGTTTTGGATCTGCTGGAAATTATTGCGCAGAAAAATTTGATTCTGGAAACCGGGCATTCATCCGCTGCCGAATGCTTGCTCCTGATTCAGGCGGCCCGTCAGGCAGGAGTGAAACATATCATCGTCACGCACGCTATGATGAATCCCATCAATATGAGTGTGGAACAGCAAAAAAAAGCCGCCGGGATGGGAGCTTTCCTGGAGCACGCCTTCGTGGGGACGTTGCAAGGACCAAGGGCTTCGTTAGCCTCAATGCGCGGATGGAAAGGGGTGAGCATCGGAGACTATGCGGCCGCGATCAAGGCGGTAGGAGCTCAACACTGTATTCTATCCAGTGATCTGGGCCAGGCCGGAAATCCAATCCATACAGACGGCCTGCGCCATTTCATTACTGCCCTTAAGCAGCAGGGCATTGGTGATCACGAGATTGACCTGATGACGCGGAAGAATCCGGCGCGATTGCTGGAGTTGTGAGTTAGGGAGGGGCCGTGTCTTTAAAATTTAAATTTTGGGCCAAAATTTAAATTTTAAAGACACGGCCCCTACTCGAAGAATGTCGTGCCTGGGACCAGGTGGGCGCGGCATACTTCTTCGTTGAGCTCAACACCGAGGCCGGGAGCGTCCGGCAAAGTCAGATAGCCATCTTGGTAAAGCGGTCCCTCCCACTGCACAACGTGGGTCCACCAGGGAATGTCTATGTTATCGGACTCGAGCTGCAGGAATGAGCGGGAGGCCGTGGCCACATGGCCGGAGCCCAGCGCCCCTACTGGTGAGCCGTAGGTGTGGATACACATCGGCAGGTAGTAGAGGTCAGCCAGATCACCGATTCGTTTCGTCTCCAGCAGCCCACCCGTCTTCTGTGTATCAGGTTGAATGATGTCACAGGCCTGTTTTTCAATGTAGGGTCGAAACTGGTCCCGGGTATACAGGTTCTCGCCCGTGGCGATTGGGGTCTTGGTTGCCGCTGTGATACGCGCCATCGCGTCCGGGTTTCCGGGCGGCGTCGGATCTTCCAAAAACAACAGATGAATCGGTTCGGCCATCTGGGCAAACCGCAGCGCGTCACGGGTATTGTATTCCCAATGCAGGTCCACCGACAGATCAATATCATCGCCCACCGCTTTGCGGATCGCCTCGAGAATGTGTAGCCACTGGTGCATTTCCAGGCTGGTGATTGAGCGATTCCACATATCACGCCGATACTTGTACGGTCTCCCGGCAAGTCCGGCGCCCCGCCCTTCCCAGTCCAAATCAAACTTCATTGATTTGTATCCTAGGGATTTGACTCTCATGGCCTCGTCGACCCAGGGCGATGGGTCGGCCGTACGAGGAGCACCGGTGTCAAAATAGACCATGACTTTGTCACGATATTTAGCTCCCAATAGAACGTAGATGGGCACGTTCAATATTTTTCCCGCCAGGTCCCACATGGCCGACTCGATCCCTGCAATGGCCGAAGTCAGAGAACCGGCTTGGGATCCAATAGTGGTACTGGATTCCATCATCCGACTCCAGTGCGTCTCCACCAGCAGAGGATCCTGTGCGATTAAACGCTCCTTGATGGCATGGATGTGCTCGATGATGCCGACTCGCGCAAAAGCTTCACCGATCCCATAGAGACCTGAGTCCGTCTCGATCTTGACCAGGTTGAATGCGTAGCGGGCTTGAATCTGGGCTGTTTTGATATCTGTGATTTTGACTTTTCCCAACTCGGTCGCGGCGCTGGGCAGCGCTTTGACCACCTGGGGAACCGAGGCCAGAGTGGCCGCCGCTCCTGCTGCGACAGCTAAAAAATCCCTTCGAGTAAAAGACCGTTTTTGCATTGTGTCCCTCCCTGCCTTCACTTGTCGCAAATTCCAAAAGGGTAGGAGCGAGCTGGTAAAGTAGTATATCACCATGGAGACACAGAGGACACGGAGGTCGAGTGGCTCGCCCCTGTGACCCCATTTACGCAAAGGAGGGAAAGAAGATCTCCCATCATGGAAGAAGATCACCAAAATCGAAATTTAAACCTTCACCGGCGAAAGTTCTTAAAGTCCACGGCGACTGTTGGGGCGGGTCTTTCTCTTGGATTGCCCGCCCCAGCGGTCCAGTCCAAAACCGCCGGCTCTGAACGGAAGGGAATCAAGCTAGGCTTTGACAACTATTCGATTCGAGCCTTGGGATGGAAGGCACCTCTTCTTTTGGACTATGCCCACTCAGTGAAAGTCGATACGGTGCTGTTTTCCGATCTCGATGTTTACGAGAGCCACAGCGAAGCGTACCTCAAGAAAATCAAAGCCAAAGCGGATGATCTGGGGATTGAGATCCAAGCCGGGACCGGAAGCATTTGCCCTTCTTCACAAACCTTTAGCGATCGCTTTGGTACCGCCGAAGAGCATCTTGCGCTGACAATCCGAATCGCCAAGACCCTTGGATCACCGGTGGCTCGCTGTTATCTGGGCAACAGAAATGATCGAAAGACCCAGGGCGGGATCGAGATACACATGAAGAACACAGTGAAAGTGTGTAAGAGCGTCCGCAGCCTGGTCCTTGACTCGGGGGTGAAAATTGCCATCGAAAATCATGCCGGTGATATGCAAGCCTGGGAGCTTGTCACGCTGATCGAAGAGGCGGGAACCGATTATGTGGGAGCTACCATGGATTCCGGTAATGCCACCTGGACCTTAGAAGATCCCCTGATGAACCTGGAGATCCTGGGGTCCTATGCGGTCACGACCGGCATCCGGGACTCCATGGTTTGGGAGAGCGCCGATGGGGCCGTGGTGCAATGGGCAGCCGTGGGCGAAGGCAATGTGGATTTCCACGCTTATGTTGCCAGATTCGCCCAGCTTTGCCCGAATGTTCCGTTTCAATTGGAAATTATTTCTGGTTCTCCGCGCGCTTTTCCGTACTTGAAGGATGATTTTTGGCCGCCGTATTCGAAGGTTCGGGCGAGAGAGTTCGCAAGATTCGTCGCGCTGGCCAAACGCGGTCAACCGATCGAACCTTTTCAAGTTCCCGAGGGGAAGGATCGCAGAGAGGCCGTGCAGCAGTTTCAGCAGAGTGAGCTGGAGCGCAGTATAAAATACTGCAAGGGGGTCCTGGGATTGGGGCTGAAGGGATAAGGACTCCAACAGAGCCGCGACCGTCAGGGAGCGGTAGGGAATCCAACAGGAACTGCTGTAAGTCTTTGATTCCCAAAATGTTCCGTTTTGCTCCGCTCCTTCACAGTCGCGGCTCTGTTTGGATCAGGCAGACTTATTCAACTTCCTCAATCTTGGATACCTTAACGGTGTCACCCTCAAAATCTCCAGTGACCTCGACCTTCATCTTGTCCGTTTTCTTTGTGTTCTTGAGCAGCTGCAACGCTTTCTCATCGCCTGCCTGGTCGAATTTGAGAAACTTACCCTCGAGTACGATTCCAAAGCCGCTCTCCTGGCAGTTGGGCATCAACGCACAGGCAACCTTGTGATTGGCCACCTTCTCGGCGTTGGCAGCGCTCATTTCTCCACACATCGCATCGATTAAGATTCCCGTCTTTTTAGCTTCACCGGCGAAGATCATCGTAGCGCTCAACAAAAAAATCGCGGATACCACACATGTTTGCTTCATTGTTTCCTCCGGCGGGGGTCCGCCCCCCAAGTTCTATCAGGGCAGCAGGACCAGCTCAACGGGATCGGAGACGTGCTCGAGAGGAATGAAGGAATTCGTCTCCACCCGACCCACAGCATAAAAGGGACGCTTGACCGCTTTTGCCCATGGCTCAGCATATAGTGTGAAGGTTCGGCTTTTCTCTGCTTCGGTAATCAGAATTCCATTCAGGCCGACGTCCAGCACCCGAACGCCGTGAGGCAAGTTCCGAATTTCAACTGGCACACGCGCGCCAAACCCATTCTGCCGGTTGATTTGGACCGTCACCTGGACTTCTCTTCCCGGGACAATCTCAACACGAGGCCGGTCTATAAGGACCTCGATTTCCGGCGGCGCCGACATGGCGATTAAGCTGAGTTTGTTTTCCGTGTCCAGGCGACGGACCGCTATTTCGTTACCAATTTTCGCTTGGCCCACAATCTTAAGTGGAACCGGCTCAAAAAGTGCCTCTTTGCTTGTCTGGAGGAGGAGCACGGTGGAATCATCTCCAGCTGCGATGACTCCTTTGGTAGCAGCCAAACCTTTTGGAAGATCTTCGATCGCAACTTCGATGTCTCCATCGAACCCGTCAATACGGTAGGCGAGGACATTGACAGGAATTTGTCCTCCCGGCGGCACGTTAAAAGTCTGGCGGTCCGATCGATTCCGACCAAATTGCCCAGCAATCCGGATAGTGCCGGACGTGAGCTTAAAATCGGGAGCAGCCTCTCGAATCGTCAACCGATAGGCGTAGCGTTCGCCCTCGAAGCCTCGCACATCGCGGATTTCGACGAGGTAGGAGCCGTTTTCAGGCACAACAAACTCCACACGGGAGTCGCTTCCGTATACGGGTCCGCCGTCATCGTTGCGATAATTGAGGTGAAAAACGGGCATGCCGTTTGGGGCGAACTCCCTACCGGGGGGAAATATCCTTACTTTGTAAACGGGATCGCCAATGGCGTGAGCTTCCGCGGTTGTATCGAAAAAGGCGATACGGCGCCCGAGAAAACTTCTGAAGCGCATGTCATCGTCAGGACCCCGCGGCAAGGCCTCAACTTGAACGATTTCTCGTCCAACTATGACATAATCGTCGATGGCGAAATCATCCCAGGAAAGTACTCGCATACCAGTCCTTATGGAATCGGGGTCGCTTAATGTTACCTCTGTCTCCGCAACACATCTCAAGGTTGCGCGCGGCACTGGTCGACCCTCAGGATCCACGACCTCGATGACCGAGTCCAAAAGCGATCCGAGACGCTCCGCTCCGACTTCTAAAATCAATCGCTGACCCTTTTGGGCCGAAAACCGGAAAAAGTCCCGATCGGGAGCGTTCTGCACACTGTTTGATGAAGTGCTGGAAATGTGTCCATTGATCGTCACGGGCAGTGAAACGCTCTGAGCGGAGGAGACGGAACTGTTCGGTTCCTGCTCAAACTCCTCAGGGTAGGTGCCGACGGCAATTTGAACCGTATTGAGAGCGGGTGGAACAGAGACCGGAATGGTTTTCTCCCATTCTCCTCTCTCGGCAGTTATCATCACCGATTCGGTATCTCCCAAATTTGCGCCGCGCACCTTCAGGACTGTCATCTGACCGGCCTGCACACCCAGCGGAAAAACTTCTGTGAGGTAGGCGAATTCTCCCGCATTCAGCCGGTAGTGAAACCCCGTTCCGCTCCCCATCTGCGCGTCAGAGATGCGGATGGAATAGGTTCCGTCTTCCTTCACCTGGTAAATCAGGACCGAGTCTGGACCACTAAAATCGTCATTCTCAGCCAGAACTTTTCCATTTCCATCGAGCAGTGTAAGGATGGAGTTGAGCTTGGAGTCCAATTCGGCGGCTATGGTTTCGAAGACCAGTTCCTGTCCCACTTTGGCTTCGAAGCTAAAGTGGTCCGTATCACCGACTTGGGAAATTTCTCCCTTTACCGTTGCGGGCAGTCGAATCCGCTGTGCCTGATCAAGGGAGTCATTCATCTGTTTCTCGTCCACTTCGGGAAAAGGTCCGACCGCAAAGGGCAGCATATTGGTGAGGCCCAGAGGTGTCAGCACACGGAAACCGTAGATGTCCGGTTTCACATTCGGATCAATCGAGATGGATACGCTCAGGCGGTTTTTGGCTGCGCCATCGTCAATAATGGCGCGTCTTATAACCTCTCCTTCCTTGGGTTTTGGCCGTTTGTTGGGCAGTTCTCGATTCTTCACAATGGAGGCTGACAGCCCCGCTCCGTTGAACAGAATCCGACTCGCGCCTCCTAAATTAGTACCATCGATGAGGACCGTAACGGTGGCGCCGCTCTGGCCGCCATGTGGCACCATGGAAAGAAGAGTCGGGGGAGCATTTTGTGCCTGTGCCCGGAGTAGAGGGAAGAGCAATAGAGCAATAGAACAATAGAGCAATAGAGTTGTGTTTTGAAATTTTTTCTTAGAGGTTATCATCCGCATCCACCTTGTAAAAATGCACTGTTCCATCATATCGACCCATTGCCAGCAGCTCACCGTTCGGGCTCACCGCCAGCGCGAGAACCCAATCGGGTTGTGGGTCTAAAACCTGCCTCTCTTGCAAGCTCTCCACGTTCCAGAACTTCACCAGTCGATCGGCTCCGGCAGAAATGAGGGTTTTTCCGTCCGGCGTAAAAGCGAGGCGGAGAATGGAACTATCGTGGGCAAAGGCTGAACGGACAAGTTGAGCTCCTCGTTCTGTGAGTCTCCAGATCCGAATCATCTTGTCCGCACCCGCTGCCGCGATCAACTCACCCTGAGGATGGAAAGCAAGGGTATAAAGCTCACTGGTCGATTCGCTCATAGGATTAAAGAGTTGCTCTCCGGTCTCCACATCCCAGATCTTGACTGTCCGATCGGCGGAAGCAGAGACTAGGCGTTTTCCTTCTGGATCAAAGGCGATGGAGTACACCGCATCGATGTGGCCCTTGATAGTGCGGATTTCTTTCCCGGTCTGGACATCCCAGATTTTAATCGAGTGGTCGTAGCTGGAAGTGGCGAGGAGTGTGCCATCGGGGCTGAAGGCAACGGAGTAAATGCAGTCGTTGTGTCCCTCTAACGAGTGGAGCAATTTCCCGTTATTGGAGTCCCAGATTTTAATCTCGCCGTAACCAGATGGAATCCCTCCGGCGGCAGCTAATAACAATCCATCCGGGCTAAAAGCGACAGCACGTACCATCTCCACGTGGCCCGTCAGACGTGCCTGGAGCTCCCTATTCCGTAGATCAATGAGCCGCACCTCTGCGTAAGTTCCTGCCGCCAGGACCTGTCCATCGGGCCGAAAGGCTATGGAGGCGATCTGGGCTTCAACGGGTACCTTCAGTTGAATGTCAGGCACATTTTCGATTTTTAGCCTGGCCAGATCGCCCGTCCAGGGTAGGGCACCGGCCGCGATCCAATCTCGAATGATTTGGATGTCTTCGTCAAAGAGAAAACCATCTTTGGGCATCATCGGCTCGAGAAATCCCTCCACCATTTCCACCATGCGACTCTCATCGCTGTTCCCCGGCAGAAGGGCGGGTCCGTGTTTGCCCCCACTCATCAAGGCAGCGTGAGTCTGCATGCTCAGAGCCCCTTTTCTATCCACTTCGTTATGGCAGGAGTAGCAGTGCTTTGCAAACACTCTAGCGACCGCTTTAGCCGGGTCATCGGCAGCTGGCGCAGCGGTTTCCTGTGGAGTTTCTACCACCGCCGCCCGCAGGAGGAATAGGAACAAAAAAGATACTGAAGACCAAACGAGAGCCCTGATCATCTCAATGCTTGAAAAGAAATTCCTTGCTTGTGAGAATCGCCCACAGAAGATCCTCCACGGTTGTCCTATCGGCATCACCGATAGCAGGGACCAGTTGAGCTAATTCTTTTGAAGTGAGCGCCCGACTTAAGGAAAGCTTGTAGATACGCTCCAGCAGTCGTTCCGTCGAGAGGCTTTCCTCAAGTAGTCGGTCAATGGCATTCCCCTCCTGTCGAAGTTTCTCATTAAGGGTTTCTCCGTTAACCAGGTGCAGCACCTGAGCCACATTGGACTCGTTCATTCGTTCATTCGCGCCGCCAGTAATCCGTGGCGGTCTGCCGAAGGACTCCAGGAAATACGATTTGATGGTCGTGTCAGGCAGTTGCATGGCCCGTACTCCCGATGGGTAGCCCTCAAATTCCTCCGGAACTCCGGTGACCTGAGAGAACACATCCAGAATAACCTCTGCTGGCAGGCGCCGAATCAGGTAGTGCGAGTAGTACTGCCCATCGTGGACATTGGTCTCGTTCGTGGTCGAAGAGAGCTGGTAAGTTGCCGAATTCAAAATGGTTCGAATCAGGTATTGAATATCAAATCCGTGCTTCACGAAGTCTTCCGTGAGGGCGGCAAAAAGTTCTTCGTTGGAAGCCGGATTGGTGGCGCGAAGGTCATCGACCGGCTCGACCAACCCACGTCCCAGGAAATTGGCCCAGACTCGATTCACGATTGTCCGCGCAAAGTGAGAGTTTTGCGGCGAGGTCAGCCACTCGGCCAAATGTACCCGGCGGTCCTTGAAGGAGTTAAGGGGGAGTGCCTTTGCCTCCAATGGCTGCGGCGGCATCGGTCTGTTTCGACGTGGGTGGTTGATTTCCCCCATATGACTGGAAATCACGGTGGTCTCCCCCGGCAGCCTGCCCCCTTTCAGGCTGACACGCGAAACCAGGTTGGCCATGCCGTAGTACTGGTCCTGCGTCCACTTCTCCAGCGGATGGTTGTGACAGCGTGCACAGGTCAGGGAAATCCCCAGGAATGCCCGGGAAAGGTTTTCGGCGGTGTCAATGGGTTCTTTGTGAATAACCCAGTAGTTTGCGGCCCCGTTCTTTAAGGTACTTCCTGTTGCAGTGACCAGTTCGTAGACGAGTTGATCCCAAGGTTTATTTTCCGCCACGCTGCTGCGAATCCAGTTGGAATAGGAGTGCATAGCACCGCGATCCAGTTTGCGGGAGGAAACCAAAAGAACATCCGACCACTTGTAACTCCAGTAGTCGACGAACTCGGGTCTTTTTACAACCTCTTCGATCAGTCTTTCGCGCCTGTCGTTTCCTTTATCTGCCAGAAAGCGGTCGACCTCATCCACGGTTGGTAAGATTCCCAGCGTGTCCAGAAAGAGCCGGCGGATGAACTCGCTGTCGCTAGAGAGTAGGGAAGGGGCGATTCGAAGTTCTTCCAGCTTTCTTAGAACCAGGTTGTCAATGTAGTTGTTTCGCGGAGCCTTTTGAAAAGTTAGTGCATCGACGTGATGAGGATAAGGCACAGTGACCCGAGCAAAGGCAACCTTACTGGAGTACCAGATCGATATGGCCGCTTCTCCGTGGTCTTTAGTGCTCACCAGGCCGCTCTGATCAGCCGTAGCGACCCCCTCGTTTGTGGAGGAGAACTTAACCCAGCGGGTCACATCCTTCTCCGATCCGTCAGAGTAGCGGGCCTTCACAGAAAGCTGTATCTGTTTGCCGGGCTTCTCGAGCAGCACTCGGGAAGGTGTCAGCGTGATCTCTTCGATGACAGGGTCCGCTGCTGAGGGGGGCGGAGTACCAGAAGCAATCCAGTCCGCTAGAATCTGGTACTCTTGAGAGCCTATCTCAAAGCGCTTTCCGCCGCCGTGAGGAATCGTGAGTGTGGGCTTCAATAAGATCAGGCTGTGAGCGGGAGCGGTCTTGACCACCCGGCGTCCCAAGGCTTGGCGGGTCAAAACCTGGTAGTCCGTTTCCGGATCATAGCCTCGCAGCGAGAGCTTGAATCCATTTTTACCAGCCAGGGTTCCGTGGCAGGACCCCGAATTACATCCCGCTTTGGTGAGCACAGGAAGTACATCGTTGCGAAAGCTCGGAGCATCTAGAGCCGGCTCGGCGGCAGGGGCGAAAGCCCACAGACAAGCAACAACAGCACAAACTACAAAAACATTCGCGATATTTGCACTAATTTGTGACATTCGCACCTTGGAATTTCGTTTCCTAAAAGAAAAAATCCGTGTCAATCCGGTCTGATCGGTGTGATCCGTGTCTCGAGAAAAAATCCGTGTCAATCCGGTCTGATCCGTGTGATCCGTGCCCCTAAAAGAGCTCATGAATAGGCTCTACGTTGTAGGCTACGATGGGAATGGGCTGTCCCTGGGGACCTTCCAGTTCAGTCTCCAGGTCAATCCCAAGCCCGTGGTAGACGGTTGCCACCACTTCTGCTGGCGTCACAGGCCGATCCTTGGGCTCTGAGCCTGTCTCGTCTGAGACTCCGACCACGCGACCACCCTGAACTCCTGCACCGGCAAACACGATCGTCCAGCAGGGCGGCCAATGGTCACGACCACCGGCAGGATTGATCTTCGGAGTTCTTCCAAACTCACCCATCGCGACCACCATGGTGGTTTCCAACAGCCCGCTGTTGTGCAAGTCTTCAATCAGGGAACTGAAACCGTTGTCAAACATGGGACCCACCAGGTCGGTGTAACAACTGATTGGGCTGAAAGGAGCCGACCCGTGAATGTCCCAGGTGATTTCATTAAAAACGGTCTCGAACATGTTTACGGTCACGAAACGGACTCCACGTTCCACCAACCGGCGAGCAAGCAAGCAACTTTGGCCGAATTTGTTTTGACCGTAACGCTTCCGCACCTCATGGGATTCCATGCCAATGTCAAAAGCTTCACGGGCCTTCTCTGAAGACATCAAAGTGTAGGCCTGATGGAAATTAGAATCCAGCAACCGGGCGTCCTCACTCTTTTCAAAGTCTGCCACAGTCTCATCCACAATTTGTCGCAGGCTTCTCCGCTTTTCCAATCGCATGGAGAAAATGTAATCGGGGGGCAGGAGGTCTCGAACTTCAAAGTCCGGACGAGAAGGGTCGGCGTTGAGAACAAATGGATCGTAGGCTTTGCCCAGATACCCGGCATCCTGCCCGTGAGGCATGTTGCCTCCTGTGGGGCCAATTGGACGAGGCAAAAGCACGTGGGGTGGAAGATCTGCTTTGGGTCCGCGCAGCTTCCCCACCACGCACCCGGCGTGAGGATGTTCAATACCACCCTGGAAGAGCCGCCCCGTTTGCATCATCTGATGTCCGGTGTCATGGACGGCGGCCGCGGTATGATAGACGGTACGCACCAGCGAGTATTTATCTGCATGCTGAGCCATGCGGGGAAAGATCTCACTGATCTGAATCCCGTCCGCGTTTGTTGAAATCGGTTTGTACGGGCCTCGAACTTCGGCTGGGGCATTCGGTTTCATATCCCAGGTGTCCAGCTGACTGGGCCCTCCAACCAAAAACAGAAAGATACAATTCATGTCCTTCTGGGCATCGACTGCCCCCAGGGCCTTGAGACTAAACAGATCGATCAGCCCCAGCCCCAAAAACGAGAGCGAACCAATGTGAATGAAATCACGACGGGTGAGTCCGTCGCAAAAGGAGACAGCCTTATCGGCATCAATACGAAGCATGGTTTTTCTCCGATAGATTTACCTCCCTCAATTCTCTAACCGGGACCGTGGCTTGTCAAGGTTGTCGCGTCTCGAGGGTAACGGGTCGGTCTCTCCTTACTCTATTCGCGGGCGGTACGGATCCAATTCAGGATCGTTTGGTAAGAGGAGGAACCTTTTTCCCAGCGGACATCCCCCGCATGCACATCGCGCGAGCCAGGGACTGGCACGGTCCCTTCGGGCGGGGCCGGAAGGGTGGGTTTCAGCAGAATCAGGCTCTTCTCGGGCTCTTGCAAATTCACAACCCGCAAAGCGCTTCGGTAATGCTCTCTGACTAGTTCTTCCGTTGATCCGGCCTCGGCTGCCCTCAAATGCAGGATGGGGTGGCTTTTATGGCAGTGAACACAGTCTTTGTCATCCGCACCGACTGATTGAAAGATCGGCTCTATACTTTCTTTGAAGAACTGATAATTGGGCAGTTTAACGTCCACTCGCTCAGATCCATCGGGAAAGGCCATGAGTGCCTCGGCGATAGCCGGATTTTCTTGCAGCCACTTCTCCTTTTGCACGATCGAGAGGGCAATCTCTTGAAGCGGTGAATCGGCTCTTAAAGCCTCACTAATTAGACTGATAACGCGCAGGTCTTGCAAAAAATTCGGATCATCCTCGGCGAGATGCAGAATGGTCCTCTTCTTCTCAGAGTCGCGTCCCACAAAAGTCAGATCGAAGCGACGTTTGATCGGAGCTACGCTTTCCAACTGCGGTGCCTTCATACATAGTGCGACCGCCGCTTGGAAAATCTCAGATTCGCGGGAACCCAGCGATCGAAAAATTTTCATCTGAACCCGTCTCTCTTTCAGCAATTCGGGGAAATTCAGCAGAGCCACAAAAGCGGAAGCGTCGGCGCCTTTAGCCAGAAATGCAGCACGCATTTCTGCCGCACCATCCTGAAGAGTTGCGGCGAATTCGCCGGCGGATGCCACATACAGAGCAAAGCAAATCAATAAAAGGACGGTAAGCGACTTCACGATTCGGACTATAAGAGGGCTGTGATCGAGTGTCAATGAATGGCTGTCGTTAAGTGCCTCAGGCTGCTAAGGCCTTCTCTACCAATTTCTGCGTAGCCGCAGGCAGTTGCTTAACCAGTGCCAGCGCTGCCTGGTGGCCCTTGGCAGACATCTTCTGCCAAGTCTTTTGCAAAATCGTAATTAACTTCTCTTCATCGTGCTTCTGCGCAAAGTCACAAAACTCGTTTTCAAGAAACACGAGGCAGATGGCGTCTTCGAACAGCTGAACCTCGGGATCAAGCTTAAGCCGAACCTTTTGAAGCAATTCTTTTACACGATCGATAATCTGCTGCTTATAACCAACCTCAGCAAGGATCTTCGCCGCCTCCTCAGCATGGAATCTTGCTAATGTTTTGCGCCAGCGTTTGTAGCCGACTTTGTTCATGGGGTACTCGCTGCGTGGGGTGGTCCAACGACGGATGTGCTGGCAGCGCGCGGCCAAGAGCAAAGCTTCCGAGGCATCGGGAGCCAGGCGTTTCACCCAATGGGTCATCCTCTGGTGGTAAAGGAGTGACCAGCGCACTTTCTGCCCCTGCACAAGGACTTTCTTGGGGT
>JALLOM010000066.1 GCA_027717865.1 Acidobacteria bacterium AH-259-O06
GTTCGGCTTCTTTCTTGGATTTGCCACTGGCTTTTGCCAAGAACCTGCCTTGGACGTGAACTTCAATGATAAAGTTCTTCTTGTGATCGGGCCCTACTTCGTCCACCACTCGATAACTCGGCTCGGGGAATCCCCGATCGTGGAGCTTTTCCTGCAAAAGTGACTTGCGGTCTTGGAAATTCAGTTTTTCCTGGGCGATTTTTTCCAGTGAGGCGGCAAACTGTGAAAAAAGGAAGCGCCGAGTTGGTTCCCAACCTCCATCCAGATAGATGGCAGCAACGAGGCTTTCGAAAAGATCTGCCAGAATAGCCCTTTTCTTTCTCCCCCCGGTTTTCTCTTCCCCGTGGCCTAGCCTGAGAAAGGTTCCCAAATCCAACTTCTGAGAAAGGGAAGCCAAATGGTTCGCCGAGACGAGAAATGATCTCATTTTTGAAAGCTCTCCCTCCGTGCGTGATGGGTGAGTTCGAAACAGATATTCACCAATAAGAAAACCGAGAATAGCGTCACCCAGGAACTCGAGAGCTTCGTAATCCTTTGGGGTTTCCTCTTGAAGACCAATCCTTGCCTCGTGGGCAAACGAACTGTGCGTGAGCGCGCGCTCCAGGAGAGAGCGATTCGTGAAAACATACTCCAATCGAGTCTCCAGCTCTGGTAATTCGTTGACTCTATGGAGGGAATCGTGACGGCGTTTTACCATTGGATGTTAAAATGAGGTGAGGTGGGGGTCAGGTATGGGATTTGGGGATTCACTCGTGAATCCCCAAATCCCATACCTGACCCCCACCTCACGACCGACCCCCGCTCTGATCCCGCCGCTACCGGGGGGGTTGAGGAGGTTGCTGCAGCGTCGGTCGTTCCTGTTCGATTTGTTCCTGATTGTCCAGCTCCTCGATTTGTGCCTCGTTTTCAGCAATCTTCTCTTGCACGTATTCTCGCTGCTCTTCAATCACCTGCTCAATACCCTGCGTATCCTTCTGGAGCAACGTGTAGATTTTTTGAAGCTGCTGGCGAGCCATGCCGGAAGCCAGGTTGTCCAAGGCCGCTGTTCGAGCATAGTTTTCGATGGCTTTCTCAGCATCATTCAGTTTGGCGTAAGCGGAAGCCAGGCGGAAGTAGGCCGCGTCAAAACTCGGATCCAAATCGGCTGCCTTCTGAAAACGATCCACGGAGCGTTTCAGGATGGCCGTACTGTCACCCACCATTTCAAAAGCTTTTCTCAAAAGCGCCAATCCTTCAGCGTAGTTGAGATCGGCCTTAGCGCGGTCTATCTGCAATCTCCACTGGCCTAAAGGAACACCCATAGGTTTTTCGATTGTTTGGAAGACTTCCATTCCTTCTTGGGCTTTTTCGATAGCCTTGTTATTGTCCCCTCCTTCCGCATAGGCACGCGCCAGAGTGGGCAAGATGGCCGGGTCACTAGGGAGCTCCTGCAAAGCCTCTTCAGCGTGATTGATGAAGTTTGCGTTGTCGTTGGTTTGAAAATAAGAAAGTGCCATCTCTTTATGAACATAAGATGTCAAACCACTTTCTGGGTACAGCTCGAGGAAGTTTTTCCCTAATTGAATCTTTTCCTGAGGGGAAAGTGCCCCTGCGACCGCATTCCAGGCGTCCATTTCCTCTTGAGTCTTTGCCTGTCCGACAATCCGGGGAAGCTTGAAAGGTTCTTGTTCCTGTTGTTGAGTCGGTTCTTGTTGCTCTTCTTGTTGCTGTTGCGGAGCGGCTGCCAGCCACGACGCTGAGGCCAGGGCAACCGCGGCGAGTAACGGGAAAAGCGCTTTCATTTTATCCTCCAAAGTTATTACTCTACCGGTGATTGATCCACCCAGCAGCACTGGATAATTGTTACACAAAAAGGAAAACGAAAAAAGGCGAGCTGAGTGCCTCGTTCCGTAAATACGATGACGTTTGCTGATGGGGCTTGTGAGGCGAGGTCAAGGAGCGAGGAGGCCTCACTGACGGCTGACTGGCTTATTGCACTGCCTTTTCAGGCAATCGCTCAATGGACTTTTGAGCCTCCTCTCTTGCTCCTCGCAAATCGCCCTCCATTTTGAGGACCGAATCAAAGTAAGTGCGGGCCTTTTCGAGTTGGCCTTGGAAGGCCAGATAATTGCCAATTCGAAGCAAGGATGTGGCACGCACCCAATCAGCTATGTCAGGGGAGCCGGCAGCCCGAATATAATACTCGAAGGCTTTCTGGTAGTGTTTCGTCTGAGAAGCAATTTGGGCCAAATAAAAGAAAGCATTTCCATTACCGGGGTCCTCTTTCAGGATTTCCTCGAGCTTTTCAGCGGCAGACTCGTACTGTTCTTTCAAGAGGAAAACACCTGCCTCTTTCAAAAAAGAATTGATACGCTTGCGGCGACTCAATTCTTCTAAAGCCTTCTGTTGAGCTGCTAATCGCTCTTCTTCTTCGGTCTCCATTTCCTTTTCCAGGACCGCAATGGCCTCTGCATCTTGCTCGATCTCGGAGGCCCCTATCCTCTGAAAGAGGCTTTCAACATAAGATGGGAACGAAATGAGCTCGCTCTCTTCGTAGACCTTCAGTCCCCTCTCGAAGTAAGGCACCAAAACAAAGCCCTGACGAAACAGGCTCACCAATTCGCGGTTGAGGTCCTCCGGCGGATGAAGTCTCAACAGGATGCTTTCAATGAGCGACTCGGCGACAATTAACAAGTATTTGTTCTGATACTCTCTTTTCAACTGGGGTTGGCTCTGAACAAGATCGAGAAGGTCCTGATGTTTGAGCAAGATGCCCCCAAATTTTTTGACCAGCGGATCGAGCAGAAAATGCAGGTACTCATGTTGAAGCTGAGGATGATTGTCGGCTGGGCTGTTTGTTGGACCGACGACAATGTAATAAACGAGCTCCAGGTTGCGGGCATTGACGACGTTTTGGGCATTGAGGAGATCAGGAATCAGAATGATGTGACGGTCGAGTACAATGCGCGGCGGAATTCGAAAATATTCCAAAGTTTGACGGATTACATCCTTCACCACGGGTCGATACGCGAGCAGTTCCCTTGCGTAGTATGGTTGGTAGCGCTGCCACAAGGATTCGATGTTGGCCTTTTGGTAGAATTCCTGGACAAGTTGTTCAAAACCACGTATCTGCAAGACGTCCGCGGGCATTTCTTCTTCCCCTGGCGTGATTTTGAAATCGGAGAGACCGGAGAGTAAGAGAGCCAGGGAGGTGTATGCCACTTGTTCATCCGCTTCATCTGCACTGGTCCGATGAGTTTTGTAAAAAGTTTTAAGCTGCTCCAAGAGAGTGGAGTCCGCATGCTGAAGTTCCCGCCGGACAAGCCGGCGTACATCGGACATCTCTTTTCCCGGCGTTTCATAGTCAAAACCCGCCGCGTTTAGGGCGGCCATGACTGCAAAGATGCGAACGTCATTTCGGAATTCAATGTTGACAAGGTCTTCCACCCTCTGGGACATCTGACGGCTGAGCACCTGACCAGACAGCTGACAACTGACAACTGACAGCTGGCAACTGACCAAGAAAAGTGTTCTTATTCGAGAGGGTTTCATAACGAAGCAATCCCTATGTTAGCTGAGAATCAGTTCCCAGTTCTAGATTTCAAGCTATGAGCGGTTGAGCCCTCAGTTTGAGTTCTGAGTCTTGAGTCTCGAGCGCTGCCTTAGGCATTCTGCATTTTGAATTCTGGATTCTGGGATCACGGATCACACCGATCTGAACGGATTTTCATGGATATATTGACTCCTGACTCCTGACTCCTATTCAGTTGTCAGCTGTCAGCTGAATATCTCTTCAGCAGGATCAAGGCCAGGGCGTAGGAGAACACAGACAGAATTGTACAGAGTACAAGAGAACCGAGAAAAGCCGGAATGAGCAGTCTCCACTGAGAGAGCAGCCAAGTCCAAAACTCCCCTTGAAGCAGATCCAAAAGGCCCACTTGAGGTAGGGATATTCCCTCCGGGACTCCTATCAGTTGGATTCCAAACCAGGTAGCGAAACTGTAAAAAGGTACAATTGTCCAAGGATTGTTTATGGAGGCTCCGATCAAGACAGCTACCTTGTTTAAGCGGAAAGCAAAGGCAACAATCAGGGCCAAGATAGTGTGAACACCGATAAAAGGGGAGAATCCAAGAAAAACGCCCAGCGAAAATGCCAGAGCGGTACGCTCAGACGTATCTTGAACCAGGAAGAGGGAGCGAATGGTGGCATGTATCCGTTTCACCTGAAGTGATTAAATCCTCTCGGTTCGTATTTTTCCTGTTTTCCCTTTCGCTTGAGGTACAGAGTAGGTTCACCGCCTGAGAGCTTACCAATGACCCGATAGGGCGGAAAGTTGGTGGGGTAGCTTGAACTCAGACGATCGAGTTGTTCTTGTGATGCCGTAAAGATCAGAGCATGGTCTTCTCCCCCATTGAGAGCCGCTTCCAGTGGGTCTAACTGGCCAATGGCTTGTTCGGGTAAAGGCAACTGCTCAACTTCAATTTCTGCCACCAACTGACTTTGACAGGCGATATGAAATAGGTCAGAAGCCAGTCCGTCACTGATGTCGATCATGGCATTGGCCAAGCGATTTCTACACAACCAACTCCCAACTTGAACCAGTGCCTTGGGTAATAGGTGGGCCTTGAGGCACCGATAGCGAAAACTATCTCCCGCCCACTGGGCCAATTTATTTTCGCTGTTTATCTTCCAAATCTGAGACGGATCTTCTTGCTGGAGAATCTCGAGGCCCACTCTGGCAAGCCCGATCTCCCCAACCAGTACCACTTTGTCCCCATCTTGTCCCTGGGACCGCCAAACCGGGTCTCCGGCTTGGAGGGACCCCCAGGCCGTCACGCTTACATAGATCTTTTCACTCCGGGACAGATCTCCCCCGATCAGTGGAGCATGCCAACATTCGCCTTCTTCCAAGAATCCCTTCATGAAGGAGTGAAAGTAGTCTGGCGTGAGATCGGGAGGCAAGGCCAAACTTAGGAGGCAGGCATAAGGTACCGCACCCACAGCCGCCAAATCACTGAGATTCACCGCGAGAGATTTTCGACCTAGAAAATAGGGACTGATCCAGCGGCGACGAAAATGTACGTCTTCCAATAGCATGTCTGTTGTGACAGCCAACCTGGGCGTGAACCGAGGATCAAACACGGCACAGTCGTCTCCGATGTTTTTGATAATCGACGATGGAAAATGCTGAGTGTGCCGACTGATCCAATCGATGAGATCTGATTCGCAGGGTCTGTCCAAATTCGATCCGGTCACTTTCCGCCCTCGAAAAGGTGATTGATTTCCCTCATAAACTCTCGTACGTCCTTAAATTCCAAATACACGGAAGCAAACCGCACGTAGGCGACGTTATCAATCTCCTTGAGGCGGCCCATCGAGTATTCGCCAATCTCCTGTGAGGTCAGTTCCCGGTCCTGTGTTTCGCGAAAGCGCTGTTCAACCTCTTCCACGATTTCTTCCAATTGGCGGGCGGGAACGGGCCTCTTTTCGCAAGCTTTTAACAACCCCTCCAGCAGCTTCGAACGCTCAAAGCTCTCTCGGCTTCCACCTTTCTTCACCACCATGAAGGGGATTTCTTCAATTCTCTCGTAACTGGTAAAGCGGCGCTTGCAAGTCAAACATTCTCGTCGGCGGCGAATCACATTGCCTTCTTTACTTTCACGTGAATCGACTACTCGGTCTTTTCGATTATTGCAGAAAGGACAGCGCATAGCAGATAGATACCATTTGATTTGCAATGATGCTATAAAATTCGGATCTGTCCAAAAAAAGAAGTCGGCCGCTTTCATCAGCATGGGTCTGTAGGCAACGGAACTTTTGGGGGGTCTATTCCGTTCAACACAAGCAGATGAGGGTGAAATGAAGAGGACGTCCATTGCAAGAGTCGGATGCGAAGCTCGTTCAAGGTTGCTTAGAAGGTGATGCTCGAGCATGGGAGAGATTAGTGCAGCATTATTCCAAGAGGATGTTCAATATGGCCTATCGGTACACAGGGCACTTTCACACGGCTGAGGAGCTTACTCAAGAGATCTTCCTGAAAGTCTATCAGAATCTGTCCAGTTTCTCTCCCGAAGTGGGTTCTTTACGTAATTGGATCATGCGAGTGGGAAGGAATGCTGTCATCGACCACTATCGAGCCACTCGGCGAGAAAAATATGTGGCAGGAAGTGAAGAAATCGAGACATTGGATTTTCACGAGCGTTCTCAGAGACCGAGCCCGTTTGACAATTTGTATCTAAGAGAGAAGGCTGAATTTCTAATGAAAGGATTACAGACCTTGACTCCAGAGCTCAAAGAGGCCGTGGTACTCCGAGACATTGAAGATTTGACCTATCAGGAAATCGCTCAGATACTGGAGATTCCACAGGGTACCGTCAAGTCGAGAATCAATCGCGGCAGAGTTGAATTGGCTAAGTGGGTCAAGCGAAACCCTCTTGAAGATTGACCCACAGTGTGATCAGTGAGGCGTGAAATCAGGGAATATGTAGTTGGAAGAATTAATGAATTGCTCGAGATTTGAAACCCTAATTTCGGATTACCTGGATGAGACACTGGACCGCCCTGTTCACGAAGCGATCTCTGTACATGCCGAGCGCTGCCCGGATTGCGCGAGTCTGCTGCAAGAGGTAAGAGATTTGCAGCAGGAACTAGCCTACTTCCCGACGCTGGAGCCTCCTGAGGATTTGGTAGATCGGATTCTAGAAAGAACCTCCGGTAAGCCACAGAAGCGCTCATTATGGAAAGATCTGGTTATTCCAACGGTTAATCCTTTCCTAACTCAGCGCTACGCTTTTGCTACGGTGATGATGTTCGTTTTTCTCTCCTTGATGGTTAATCTGTGGGGACCAGGGTTCTCGGCACTAAGCGCCTCACAGCTGAGGCCATCTACAATCATTGACGAATCCTATCGCTTCTCCAACCAGATCTACAAGAGATGGATGCAAGTGAAGGATTTCAGAACGCGCCTCTTCGAGGAGATCAGACTCTTGAAAGAGGATCTATACAGTCGTCTCGATTATCACTTGATCGCCATCCTGTTCGAAAGTTACAGCGAATCGCTTGAAAAGCAGCAAAAACAGCCAGAGGAGACACTCGAAGAGCAACCAGAGCAGTTAGAAGAAGATAGGAACAAACCTTGATGTCAGATGAAGTCCGAGGGGCGTTTTATCACTATCTAAATCTTGAGAAAGGGGATCATTCCCAATGAAATGCTACTATCACCCCGATTTAGATTCGGCAAATAGTTGTTCGGTGTGCAGTAAATTTTTGTGTGCATCATGCTCTCACACCATAAAGGGGAAGGTTTACTGCCAGGATTGTCTGGTAGCCGGCGCGGAACTAGCCACGCTTGCCTCGAGCCCCCGATTTGCAAACTATTCACCTGCCCGGGCTGCTCTCTTCGCCATCGTGCCGGGCCTGGGAGCCGTTTACAATCGGCAATATGTGAAGGCAGTGGTTCACTTCGCCATTTTCGCTGGGTTAGCAATGCTAGCCGACGAAGTAGAGGGCATTTTTGTCCTGGGTGCCATTTCCTTCTATGTTTTTATGATTGTTGATGCCTATCGCTCGGCCCAATCTATTTTGCGTCAGCAAGTCGCCCATCCAGAAACCATCGAAGAAGAGTCAGAGGAAATCAATCTGCCAGTCTGGGGAAGTGTGCTGGTCCTGATGGGGGTCTTGTTTTTCCTGGGTAATCTGGGCGTCTTTAGCTTACGAGAGGTAATAAGGTTTGGCTGGCCCCTGATTTTCGTTGCCGGCGGAATCTATCTCATTTTGGATTACTATCTTCTCAACAAGGGACGTTCTTCTGAGAAACGAGTGAACGCAGTGGAGGGCTCCGAAACGGCGGAGAACCTGGAGGCCTCCCCGGGTGAGTTTAAGGACGAGGAAAATGGCTAATGTCTGATCGACGGAGCATTCTCCCTCTCATATTGGGACTCCTTTTGATGGCTCTTGGATGCCTGTTCTTGCTGGGTAATCTGTACAGTTTTCGCATCCAATGGTTTGAATTGCTGAAATTCGTTATTCCCGGTTTGCTGCTATGGATGGGCTTGGCCAAGCTGGTGAGACACTTTACCTGGGATGAGGCACAATTGCTCAATCGGCCCAAAAAGGCCGGCCTTTTGGGCGGTATTTTCTGGACTTCGGTCGGTTTTCTCATTCTCTTTGAGATCACCACTGACATTGATGCATTAGGCATCTTCGGTCACTACTGGCCTCTTATTCTCATTCTTTTCGGCGTGGGCAAAATCATCGACTTTTACCGCTTGAAGGGAAGACTGCCCTTTCGACCAGCTGAGGTGGTGGGTATTGTTTTCATCATGTTCCTGGGATTTGCTTCCGGCAAGGCAGCCAGCGTGCCTTTCAGGCTGGTTGATTTTGACGTTCCCTGGGTGATTGGAGAAAGGAAAATTTCCCTTGGGGAATTCACGGGGAAGAAATATCGCTGGGAGATCGAGGAACGCATCCCCCTAAATGGAGCGCAATTATTCGAGATGACGAACTTGTATGGCGACATTCGTGTCGACACGGGGTCGTCCGATGAGGTCGAAGTTCACTTGAGCAAGGTTATCTTTCACAGATCTGAAGACAAGGCTCGCCAGATTGCAGACGAAGTGATTCTTTCATCTGAAATAGAAGGGAAAACCCTGCGAGTCCGGACCAATCGTGAGGAGTTGGATCGAAATTACCGGTTCAATACGCACTTCACGGTGCGAATTCCCGAAAATCTGCAGTTGAGGCTGCATAACGGATACGGGGACATCCGGGTATCGAGGCTGAAAGCGGCTTGCGATTTGGAAAATTCCCACGGTGAGGTTGAAGTCGAGTTTATTGTCGGCGACGTGAAGATCACAAACAAGTATCGTCCGGTCAAGGCTGCCCACATTGAGGGCAATCTGTCTATCGAGAATCGGCGTGGAAGGGTACAGGTCGAGGATGTTGAAGGGGAGGTTGAAGTCGCTACTGATTATGATTCAATTTCGGCCAGGAGAATCGAAGGCAATTTTTCGGCTCGCAATCATTTTGGCAGGGTCCGAGTGGAGGCGGTGTCAGGAAAAGCCACAATTGAAGGCTCGGGTTCTCAAGTCACCATCTCGGATATCGGAAAGGCTGTTCGGATTGAAAACTCTCATAAGGCCGTGAAAGTTACAGAAGTGTCCGAGGAAGTGGAACTGGATACCTCCTATAGCCGGGTGGATCTCAGCGAAATTCGGGGAGCTGTCTTTGTGCGAGCAGCTCATTCAGAGATCAACGGTGAGGGATTGTACGCTGGGGTAAATGTGCAGGCTCGTGCTTCAGCCATCGACCTGTCGGACATCACCGGATCGCTCCATCTGGCTACCTCCCTTCGGCGCCTGGTGGTTTCTGATTTTCGCGGGGACGCTGAAATTCAAAACGAATATGGGGACATCATCCTTTCTCTGGAAGATCCATTGGTGGGTCCATTATCAGCCAGCAATCGGAACGGTGAAATCACACTCTCCATTCCATCTGAAGCCAGCTTCAAATTGTCCGCCCAGGCGTCAGGAGGAAGAGTCGTTTCGGATTTCAAACCACCCTCGGCCAGCTCCGAGCAGGATATGGAAGTATTGGACTTTGTTGCCGGTCGGGGCCAACCGGAAATTCGTCTGCAAACAACTTATTCTCGGATCCAAATAAAAAAGCGAGATTAATCTCTTGGACTGTAAGAAAAGGTAAAGTTTATGCGTAAGAGTTTGGGGGTCGTTTCAGCATTAATGTTGTTCAGCTCCTGCGTGTTGTGGTGGGACGGCTGGGACGGGGAAGCACATTTGGTGACCTACCAGCAGTCGGAACCCGTCCAGGACGAGGAGTTGATCGAGGCGGAGGTTGAATTAAACGTTGGGACACTTCAGATTGAAGCAGGAGAGCCGTCTTATGTCTATGAACTCGATTTGGAGTACAACGAACGAGCCTTCGAGCCTCGCGTCCGGTATGAGCGTGAGGGTCGGGTTGGGCGTTTTCGATTCGAACTCAGTGGAGAGGGCAAGTGGACGAGGCGGGTAGGAAAAACGCGTCTGAACCTTCGTCTGAATCCGCAGATCCCCCTGCGACTTGAAGGACGTACCGGCGTGGGAGAGAGCGAAATTGACTTGAGCGGTATGAAGGTTGAACGGCTCAGGCTAGAGAGCGGGGTCGGGGAAACCAAGCTCTCCATGCTCGATCCTAACCAGACGACCTGTGAAAGTTTGGTGATTCGCTGCGGCGTCGGTGCCCTTGAAGTCACAGGCCTGGGTAACTTTGCTTTCAAGGACTTCCAATTTCAGGGTGGAGTTGGAGGCTCGACTCTCGATTTTTCCGGAGATTGGGACCATGTCGGTCAGGTTGAGATCGAGATGGGTGTAGGTGGAGTCGAGATCCTTCTTCCTCGTCACATTGGGGCAGAAGTCCGATTCTCAAAAAGCTTTCTCTCCGGTTTATCGCTCTCTGGTTTTGAGAAAAAATCCAAAGACACTTACGTGAGTGACAACATGGACCGGGTTGATAAGGTCCTTCATCTTCGCATTCGAGCCGGAATCGGCGGCGTCGAAATCCGCTGGCTTTGATACTCATCGCTTGTGCCTTAAGAAAAGAGCTGTCTGCCTTACGAGAGCACCTGCAGGTCGAGTGTCGATTTCTGGTCACGGGTCCAGGTGCGAAGCGGACAAGGACGAAACTCGACAAGATTTTTCAATCTGAACCTCCTTCACTCTTCGTTTTTACCGGGACCGCCGGTCAGTTGGATCCTTCCCTGAGAATGGGAGAGGTGATACTCCCGGAGGAATGGTGTTTGAAGGATGGGTCCTGTTTCCCAGCAGATCCTGAGTTGAGAGACAAGCTGCGAAAGCAAGGCTGGGACGTTTCGGGTCGCGGACTCACGGTTTCCGCCCCTGTTGTACGAGCAAAGTCGAGATTGTCGCTCTATCGAAAGTCCGGGGCGCTTATATGCGATATGGAGAGTGCAGCGGCTTTGCAGGTCGCCTCCAGATATCGCGTTCCCTCCCTCGCCCCCAAGATCGTTTCCGATACATCGGACTCCGGTGTGCGTGCCTTTTGGAGCGAGTTCGACAACAACATGGATCGGCTGGCCCGTTACCTTGAAGAATTAATTAGCTGCCTGGGGGTCAGAGCGTGAAGGAAATATTCTTGGTTTCCCTTCTGCCCCCGAAGTGTGGAGGCTGTTTCACCAAGAACCGCGAAACCCTCTTTTGCCGCAAATTCTTTCAGTCGCTGAACAATCTCCTTTTGGAGCTTCTCACTTTCAATAATACCGCCGGCTCCCACTTCCTTCCGTGCGGCTTCGAATTGAGGCTTCACCAAAGCGATGATCTGGCTGGAAGGAAATTGTTTAAGCCGTGGAAGGACCAGACGCAAAGAGATAAAAGCGAGGTCGACCGTAATGAGATCAACCGGGTCGTCTACCATGGACGGACTGAGATATCGAACGTTGGTTGACTCTCGAACCACCACGCGGGGATCCTGCCGCAGCTTCCAGTCGAGCTGTCCCCGGCCCACATCAAAGGCGTAAACTCTGCGCGCACCGTGCTGCAGCAGGCAGTCAGTAAATCCACCGGTTGAAGCGCCCAGATCAAGACACACTTTCCGACGGACCTGGACAGCGAATTGACGCAGGGCAGCCTCCAGTTTGAGACCTCCTCGCGAGACATACCTGTGTTCCCTGGACTTGATTCGGAATTCAGAAGAAGGGTCGAGCAAAGTACCGGGTTTGTCTATCCTCTGCTCGTTGAGCAAAACCACACCGCTCAGGACAATTGCTGCTGCATCTTCACGATCCTCAGCAATTCCCTTTTCAACGAGAAGATCATCGAGTCGTCGTTTTGCCATTCGTGGGTTCGTGTTTTCGTGCGTTCGTGCTGTCGTGCTGTGGTGCTGTGGTGCTGTGGTGCTGTCGTGCCTTCGTGCTGTGGTGCTTTCCTAAGGTCAGTTGTCAGCTGTCAGTTGTGTTGTCAGTTGATCAGCGTGTCAGAATCTTCGCACCGAGATAAATTGAGCCAATTCTGTGAGCACTTCACCACGAGGCCCTAAAAAGCTGATTTCGTGGATGGCACTCTTCACCAGTTCGGCGGCAATCTTGCGACTGGTCTGCAAACCGTACATAGCAGGGTAAGTGGCTTTGTGGTTTAGGTCGTCCTTCCCTGAGGTCTTTCCCAATTCCCTCGAGGAACCTTCGACGTCTAGAATGTCATCCACAATCTGAAAGGCTAATCCCACGCTTGAGCCAAAGGTGCCCAGTCTTTTCCGCGCCTCTTCTTCAGCTCCCGAGACAAGAGCGGAGCAATATACCGAAGCCTGGATCAAAGCGCCCGTCTTAGAGGAGTGAATTTGCTCCAGCTGCTCGCTGGAAAACGGTTTGCCCTGAGTGAGCAGGTCCATGACTTGACCTGCTAACATCCCGCGCGCTGTGCCAATGGCTCGGCAAATCTGATGCATAACTGCAAGTTTTATTTCGGCCTCATCTGAGCGGGTTGGGATTTCTGCCAGCCGTTGAAAGGCCAGAGTTAAAAGAGCATTTCCCGCCAGGATTGCGATCCCTTCACCAAACTTTTTATGAGCCGTTAGTTGACCTCTCCGGTAGTCGTCATCATCCATGGCTGGAAGATCGTCATGGATCAGCGAGTAGGTGTGGATCATCTCCAGCGCGCAGGCCAGATAGATTAATTTTTGAAAATCGCCTCCCAAAGCTTCTCCGGTAGCCAGGGCGAGAATCGGACGAATCCTTTTTCCCCCCGCGAAGACACTGTAACGCATGGCCTCGTGAATGATTTCCGGATCCGAGTCGACGGCGGGGAGGAAATCGTCTAAGTATC
>JALLOM010000067.1 GCA_027717865.1 Acidobacteria bacterium AH-259-O06
AGCCGGTGTGAGAAATGCGGGCTAGAGGTCTGCAATAAGTTCAGATGGCCGCTTATTCTCTCAGTCAGATCAAGCAGGCGCACGCTCAGAAGAAGGAATACGACCGGCAGTTTCCCCTGAGTTACTTTCTGGTAAGACCCGCATCTTTTTATTTCAGCTACCTCATCCTGAAGATTACCGAGTCGCCCAGTCGTATCGCATACGTGGGTCTTGTCATAGGACTGGCCGGATCTTTCTTCCTGGTATTACTCCCTGAGTTTACGGTCTGGCCCGGATTGTTATTGCTCATCATTTATGACCTTCTTGACGCTTCAGACGGGAATATTGCCCGCGTAACCGGAAATGTGACCCGCTACGGTAAATTTCTGGATGGAGTCGTCGGTGAAATTGTTGAAGGACTGTGCTGGTTCGGGCTAGGACTAGGTTTGTACCGAAGCTCAGGAGATTTCCCTCTGCTCCAATACGTCGGACTAAACGAAGATTCTGTCGGATTCGTGTTGTTGCTAGCGGGGCTGACGATCACAGTTGCCACGCTATACAGCGGCCAAGTGATGAGCAGTTATTATACTCATTACTCAGAGCACCAAAAGGGTCAGAACGTGCAAAGTACCCTCACCGAGCCCGTCAAAACTTCCAAATATCGAAGACGATGGTCTTATCTACTGTTTGTCAATGTGAGCTCATTCGACTTTCAACTCCTGATGTTTTTGCTGTGTTCGGTTTTCACCCTCTTGGATTTCTTCTTAATCCTCTACGCGGTTTTCTATCTCTGCCAGTGGATCGTTTTCACGACATTCTATCTTTACCGAGCCCGGCGGACACTTTCTTGACCTCAAAGGATCTTTCAATGAACTCCTTTGCCAGGTTGGTCAGAGCGACTACACTTAAAATAGATCAGAGGCTGGGAACCCGATTGAAACCGAGCCTGGGTGACCGCTACCGGCTGATGCTGCGCGGCTGGTCTCGAATTCGCAGAATCATCGACCCCCTGCTAATACGTGCAAGATACGAATTAACTCCCGGGAAAGTGAAACCCGTGAAACTACATCTCGGCTGCGGTCCCAAGCATTTTGACGATTACACGAACGTGGACCTTTGGATCACTGAAGCCACCGACGTGATCTGTGACATCGGTAAACTCCCCTGGCCGGATGAATCGGTTCTCGTGATTGAAACTCACCACGTCATTGAGCACATATCCCATCGAAAAATTGAAGACACACTAAGGGAGTGGCACCGTGTTCTGCTGCCGGGTGGACAGCTAATCATCGAAACTCCCCACTTTGATCTGACACTAAGAGAGTACCTGGCCGGAAAGGAAGAGAGACTACTCAGTATTTTTGGAAGACAAAGGCGTGAAGGGGATGCGCACTTTTACGGCTATAACCCGGATCGCCTAGCCACATTGCTTAAAGGCATCGGTTTTTCCGATTTCGTGCAAACACACCCACAGAGCCATCAGGCCGCAGAAGAACCGGTCTTTCGCATGGAATGTAGAAAGAGCCGGGGATCAGAAGCCTTGACCACTTAACTTCACAAGTCAGCCAACCAGAATTGGTATTATGTCCCCAGATTTTGCCGCACTGCCGAAGGCTTAAGATTGTGGAGCAAATCGAGCAAAAGTTCTTTCTCCTTCCAGTACAAAAAGATGACAACACACAGGCCATAAACTGCTCCCAATCCCAAAAATCGAAGCCAAGTAGTGGGGCTTTGCCATTGAAGCAGGGCGAAAAACCCCTGAAGCAGGTACAGGGGCCAGTAGCTCACCAACACTTGACCCGTATTCCAAAAGACCCCTTTCACGTGGCGGTTAGTAGTGTAAAGCTGGACTAAAAAGGCCAGCGCCGCCACCACAAATAGCCACCAGGCTGCCCCTGCAGTTCCCCAGTGAATTACTATGGGGAGAATTCCCAGGCAGTAAACGATCAGTTGAATGAAGCGAAGCTTGGCCTGAAGTCCCACTAGTCCCACGGCGTTATGTAATGATTGGAGGGTTAACGTCAAGCAATGGAACCACTCGAAAAAGCACAAGCCGACCAGGGGAACTAGCACGGGCAGCCATTTGGGACCGAGCAGCAGAGCGACGACGTCCTTTCCGAAAAGCGCCAAGCCTAAAAACAAAGGAACCGATGCCATCACTGCCGATCGAAAAATTCTTAGAAAACCTCTCTCCAGCCGACTGAAATCTCCTCGGATCCGAGACATGGCCGGGAAGCTTACCGATGTGATCAGAACTTCGATGGGCGTGGCAACTATTGCCACCATACTGAAGGCCACAGCATAATAACCGTAGACTTCCAGCCCCACCACTTTGCCCAGCACGAACTCGTTTCCCCTCACAATGAGGTAAGACGCTATCGCCGCAGCGAATATATATCGACCAAAATGGACAAGTTTGCGTGCGCAATTCCAGTCCAGTCTAAAGTTGGGCCAAAAAGGCTCCACAATGTAGGACACAAGGGCCAAGACTAACAACTGGGCTATGTGGGCGGCTACAAGGGCCCATACATTCTGTAATAGCCACGCCAAAATGACGGCCACCGTTAGGCTCACAAGGTTCGCCGTCTGGTGTAACCACGTGAGGCGGCGAAAATCCAACTCTCTATTGATTCGGACTAAGCCGATGCTCTGTACCCCATCAAGGAGAAAACCGATGGAAACAACTTGGAGAATTATCTTTAGCCGCGGCTCCTCGTAGAATTCAGCTGCCCAGCCTGACACGGGGAACAGAAGCAAAAAAAGGAAAAAGCCTCGCACTGCGTGAATCCACCAACCCGCATTCAGATCCCGACTCTCCAAACTTTGTTTTTGGATCAGGGCCGTGTAGATTCCGGGATAGGAGAAGCGGTTCACAGTGCCCACAACCACCAGAGCGAGTCCCATCAGTCCAAAATCCTCGGAGCTGAGAAGTCTGGCCAGGATCACGATTTTGATAGCTCCAAGACCCTTCGTGGCAAGGTCGTTCAGAGTCGTCCAGGAACCACCCGAAACAACAGCACGTGTCAATGAGCCATCGGAAGAAAGCTCTCTGTCTTTTATGCCAGTATCCACGATTGCCTCTGGATTAGACTGCAAGACTTTACTGTGACGCCAGTTAACATTAGCATAGCAGGAGACTTTCGATGATAGAGAACTTCCATCTTTTCATCCATGAAGATTCTGATCCTGTGTGACGTATTGTTTCCCCAAACAACAGGAGGGGCCGGTCGAGTCGCCCGAGAGCTGGCGATTGCCCTAAGGAAGTTGGGTGATGAGGTTCAATTTCTTACGCGGCGCACTCCCAACATCCTATGGGGCGATGACATCAAAACCACTTACTTCCCTTCATTGGGGAGAGCTCTGCTTGGACACTATGGCAAGACCTTTGGCGAAACGATAGATCTTTTCAAGCCCGACATCGTACACGTCCATCAGCCTCTGGTAGCTTTTCTATCGATCCCTTCCCATTTTTCCAGATTAATTGTCTGCAATTACCATTCTTCCTGGCCCCAGGAATTTAAGATTAAATCGTCTCGTTTACCCCGAAAGGTACGAGAGATGTTCGCCCCCTTGCTGTCACGGATAGAAAGACAGGTACTGTGCAGGGCTGCTAGGATTGTAGCTCTGAGCGAATACTCTCGTCGTCAGGTGGAAAAGCTCTATAAGCTCAGGAGCGTCCTTATTCCTGGAGGAGTCGATTCGAAACGGTTTCGCCCTGTAGAAGAGGAGCGATCCAACGGGGGTTTGCACCTCATCACTCTGCGAAACTTGGTACCTCGCATGGGACTAGCAGAACTCATACATTCAATCAAACTACTTCCCTCACACGCGCAATTGGATATTGGTGGCCAGGGCCCATTAAGACCTGAATTGGAACGGCTGATCGATTCTCTTGGACTTACCCACCGAGTTCGGTTGCTAGGACATATCCCGGACCCCGATCTTCCCTGCTTTTACTCCAACGCTGACTGGTTTGTCCTTCCCACCGTGGCTCTGGAGGGATTCGGTTTAGTTATCCTGGAAAGCCTTTCCTGTGGCACGCCGGTAGTAGGGACTCGGATTGGTGCCATTCCCGAGCTGCTGGAGCGATTTGATGCCCAGTGGGTGATCCCTGAGCCGACCCCCGAGGCGATCGCGGCCACCATATTGTCAGTGAACAAAAGACAGGCTCCCCCACCCTGGGAACTACATGAGCTCGTCGCAGCTGAATTTGACTGGGAAACGATTGCCAAACGTTATCAGGAACTCTTCCAAAGTTGCTTGTGACGCAATAATCATCTCTTCTTCGTTCCTCTTTCCAGGTCATGCGGCTCGTAGTAATGGATCTCATAATCGTAGAGGTAGGAACCGAACCACAATACCAAAAAGGCAATCCCCAAAATCAGCGACAAAACAATAATCCTTCGAATCACCCTGCGTCGTGAAAAAGGTCTCCAAAACTTCCGTGAAGAACGTCTCCTAAACTTCCGGCTCATTATCCCGTGAGTCTTCTCTCCATCTTTTCATACCACAGCTGGAAGACAAAAAGAGCCCACAGCTGGTTGGTTTTTCGAACTTTTCCGCCAAGATGACCCTCAAACAGATTGCTGACTTGCTGTGGATTAAAAATAGCCTGCCGGCGAAGTCTTTCCGGCGCCAGATAGTGCTCAAACATGGGCCGGAGCTCGTTCTTCATCCAGGTGCCGATGGGGATCATAAAACCCTGTTTTTTGCGTCTCAAAATCTGCGGCGGTAAGTCTTTCTTTAATATTTTCTTTAACAGTTTCTTGAGGGTGAACGAGCCAAGTTTTCGCTGCCATGGGTGGCGAATCAAGTCCTCTACTAAAAGATGATCACAAAAAGGAACGCGGATCTCCAAAGAATGAGCCATTCCCATCTGATCAGCCATAAAAAGCAAATCATTCACCAAGTAGGAACCCAAATCCGCATAGAGGGCCTGATCAGCAGAGTCCCAAGTCGAGACTGGATGAATCAACTGCTTAAAGTAGGCTTTGTCCAAATCCACAGACCTTAATCGGGTCAGAAATTCCTTCGTGTACAGGGCCCGTCTTTGCTCTGTTGAATTGAAACTGATCCATCTGCGATAACGCTCAAAAGGAGGATCCTGGGGATGTGACAAGAAGTCTCGAGCCCAGCCTCCGATGTTTCTACTCGACTCCTGCTCGGGAATGGCACCACACAGCCAGGCAAAAGACTTGCGCAAGCCAAGCGGTAATTTTCGATAACGAGTCTCCCACAAAGCGCCAAGGTAACGGGGGTATCCTCCAAACAACTCGTCACCACCGATCCCGGAAAGCGCCACTTTGACCTCACCCACAGTCTGCTGGCTCACCAGATAAGTCGGAATCGCTGAAGAATCGCCAAAGGGCTCATCCAGTGCTCCGACGACTTCCAGGATGGTCTTGCGGATGTCCGGCTCCACAATGAACTCGTGGTGGTCTGTTCCGTAATGATTAGAGACTAACCGGCTGAATTCCAGTTCGTTAAAAGACTGAAATTCCTGTCCGTAGCCGACAGAAAAGGTCCTGACCGGTTCACAAGAGCTTTGACTCATTAAGGCCACAACTGCGCTGGAGTCGATGCCTCCACTGAGAAAAGCGCCCAAGGGTACGTCGCTCATTAAACGAACTGTGACCGAGTCTTGAAGACGTGAATAAATATGCTTTTCAAGCTCCTCCTGGTCTCCGTTGGAGACCTGCTCAGTTGGGGGCTGCCAGTACCTGACAACCCGGTATTCGCCCCTTTCGTATTCCAGGTAACTGCCGGGCGGGAGCTTGTAGATGTTCCTGTAGATCGTCCAGGGGCAGGGAATATAAAGAAAAGTCAAATAGAGTTCCAGGGCATCGGGGTTGAGCTGCAGGCAAAGCCGCTCCTCTTGCAGCAGTGCTTTTAGCTCTGAAGAGAAGATTAATTTTTTGCCCAAAGGAGCATAGTAAAGTGGCTTCACTCCCAGGTGATCCCGAGCCAGAAAGCCTTTTTGCCTCCTTTCATCCCAGATGGCAAAAGCAAAGTCTCCTCTCAAAAGTCCTGGAGTCTGCGGCCCTTTTTCTTCGAAGAGATGGAGAATAACCTCGGTATCGGTGCGGGTTGAAAAACGGTGCCCCCCGGCTTCCAGGTCGTCTCTCAGGTCCAGGTAGTTATAGATCTCTCCATTGAAGACAATCCAAAGATCACCCTTTTCGTTGCTAATAGGCTGGTGACCGGTGAAAAGGTCGATGATGGCGAGGCGGCGCATGCCCAATGTCGCCCCCTCAGCGCAGTGCACTCCTTCATCATCCGGGCCCCGATGAGAAAGGTGCTCATTCATGCGCTCGACCAAGGCGCGGTTCTTTTCTCCGAAGATGCCGCTAATTCCACACATGTCAGAAAAAAAGCGGAGGGGTCTGACCCTGAAAATTACATTTTCAGGGTCACACCCCAGCCCTCTCCTCAGGTGCTCTTTTGGGAGCTAAAGAGCGGGAAATGAAAATAATTCCAGCGACAAGCCAGAAGGGTTGCATGATGCGCACAATAATGAAGGTGTTGGAACCAATAGCATGGATGAGAAGACAGACGAACCCCCCCAGAAAACCGATCGATAGACCTCTGTAAAAGGGATCGTCAGCAAAGTAACGACGACGATCGAGTCCCAGTTGAAAAAGTCTGAAGAACAAGAAAAGAAGAGCAACCAGACCACATAACCCGGTCTCAATTAGAGTTCTAAAGTACTGGGAATCGATAAAACGCCAGCCAGTAACTCCGAAGCCAAACAAGGGCTTTTGGGGGAGATCCTGTAACACCTGTTTGAAAGTCTCCAGTCGACCAGACGTTGCTGTATCTAATCGCTGACCCAAAACAAGAACTTGGCCGCTCCTTGCTTCCTGAGTCCAGGTAAAGGTGATCCTGTCGCGAATCACTCGGGGGAAGATATCGGGAAAGATCAAAACACTTAAGGCCAGAGCTATCAGACCGTAACTCAGCACACGATTGCGATTGAGGAACAGCACCGCAGCCAGTCCGGGAATCAAACCGAGATAGGAAGCCCGTGACAGTGTATACAAAAAAGGCACAAGAAGATAAAAAGCAATGAGTGCATATGAAATCCGCTTGCCGTAGTCGCGCAGGCTAAGAGACAGAGATGTACAGAGCAGGATCAAAAAACCCAGGTAGCCTCCAAAAGTATTGGGTTCCGCGTGCTCACCTTCGAAAGGAGCCGTGACCCGCTGACCAACGGGGATTTGGGCAAGACCAATGGTGGCCACAATAACAGCTGTGATAACGACAATCAGCCAGCACCGACGCAACTGTTTCTCGTTATCAATGTTGTTGATGACCATAAAAAAGAGGACGAAGTACTGGAGGTACTTGAAGACAAAAAGGATTCCCGTCACTAGCTGCACCCGTCCCGCTGCCACTCCGATGAGGGTGGCGAGAGCGCAAGCAAAAATGTAGAAGAGCATGGCCGCGTTAAGGGGAGTTCTCTTAAAAATCCCCAGTTCCTTGTAAAGAGCACTTTTGATTAACCAAGCGATTACGACAATAATCAGTAAAAAATCATCGAAACGAAAGGTTAGTCCTCTCCCTAATGCAGCCCCAGACGCGGCCGGCCAATCGACGACAAACTCGGGCGATAGCAGCATGGAAAAGATCAGCAAATAGATGGCGATTCTCGTTTTGAAAAGAACAATCACCGAAACCGCCAGTCCTAAACTAATCAGAACGCCTACGTTGGACTCCAGTTGGGAGAGAACAAGGGAGACCACACCGAGAAAGCCCACCATGAGAAACAGCGAAAAAACGACAAATGGATTGGTGCCTATCGCTCGTGCCATCTCCGACTAATCCTCCTCTGATTGGTTGTGCTCCCAGCTTATCAGTTCGACATCAGCTACTCTTCGTCAGTGAGCTTCATGATGTCTTCCAATTCTTGATCAGAAGACCCTGACTGGGAAGATGTCTCTGTGCGCTGACCTTGAGGCTTCTGAGGTTTGTGGGAGTGCTCCCGCGAGGGTTGTTGAGATATTCCGGAAGGTTTCCGACGATCCCGTTGGCTGACGAAATCCGAAAGTCCCCCTTTTAAACGAGTTAGCACTCCAGGAGAAGCTTTGGAAGGAGGGGCTTCCTCGTATTTATATTTATAGCCATAGTAATCGTAGCCGCGGGTATAATAGGATGTGGCTTCGATATCGTTCATCACCAGGCCAATAACATTCCCCCCGACATCCTGCAGCCGATTCTTGCCTCGATTGAGCACCTCGCGTCCAGCTCGACCAATTTGATAGGCAATCAGGGTTGCATCGATCGCGGGGGCCAACTGTGAGGCTTCGGCCACCGCAAGAACCGGGGCGATATCCAGAATGATGATGTCATAGCGATGACGCACTTCGGCAAGGATCTTGCTGATCTTTTCGAGGCTCAAAAGTTCAGCTGGGCTATCGATCCTTCTTCCGCAACTAAGCAAGAAAAGATACTCAAGTCCCGGGTTGATGTGGGAATTCTTTAATCCAAATTTACCTAAAATAAGATCGTCTATCGATTTAATGGCACTTTCCCAGTCTGTTACTTTAAGAAGAACTTCCGTCAGCCCAGGTGTATTGGACAATCCAAAGACTTTATGTAGCTGGGGACGGCGTAAGTCGGCGTCGATCAAAAGTGTTTTCTGGCCGGACTGAGCAAAAACCACCGCCAGGTTAGAGGCCGTGCTGGTCTTGCCTTCTTGCAAGACCGCAGATGTGACCAGGAGGGTCTTCCAACCATTTTTCTTTAACAGGACATCGAGATGGGCGCGCAGAGAGCGGAAAGCTTCGGAAACGGTCTCCCTCGGGGCAAAGTGAGTACACAGAGTGGCTATGACGTCTATGTCCGCGCCGGCGACATCGCTCCCCATCTCGTCCACCAGCACTTTCTCCCTCACCGTTGCGATATCCAAATGAGGGATTACCCCCAAAACAGGAAGTCCTACATACCGTTCAACATCCTCGATGGTCCCGATTGATGTGTCCAGGGACTCTAGGACAAAGGCAAAAACACCGCCAAGTATGGTTCCAATAATCAGTCCCAACAGGGCTGTGATAAACCTGCGCTCCTGCGATGTACTCGCTGAGCTGGCTTGCTCGACAATACTGACTTCTTTGATTTCACCAGCTTCCTGAATCTCTGCGTCTTGTAATCGTGACTGGAAAAGATTGAGGGCCTCCCTTCTTAAAGCCACTTGCCTCTGTAAAGACTCAAGTTGGCGAGTGACCTCGGGAATCTCGTCCAATTGATCCTGCAATTGATCCTGACGTGCAACTAGAGCGCGGCGTTCTTCAATTAACTCATCGCGAACGGCCCGGTAGCGTCCAAGCAAACCGCCGAGGCTCTCCTTCACCCGCTTTTCCAGCTGCTCTGTTTTCAAAACGTTCTGCTGGAACCCCCTCGACGCTTCAGTCTGGTAAGTCAGCAGTTGACCCTGTTCACCTCTCAACTCGTCGATCTGAGCAATGCGTTGCAAAAGTTGTTGTTCCAATTGCGAAAGCAGCGGATCTCTTGCTTCGGTAAGAGCAGGAAAGAAGGCAAAGTACTGATCGATGCTCGGCGTCTCTTCCAGTTGTTTAACCCCCCTTTGCAGGTTGGCGATTTCCCTTTCAAGACCGTTGATCTCATCCAGAACTTCTCCCCTACCCTCGTACTCCAGGTTAAGGATGACCGTGTGCTGTTTCTTAAACTCCCCAAGTGTTCCTTCCGCTACGTTTAGCTCTTGCTCAGTCTCTCGGATCCTGGCCTGGATAAATCGCACCGCCTCGCGGATCTGGCTATTTCTCTCGGCAATGTTGTAATCGAGAAATTCCTCAGCCGTGTAATTGGCAATGTCTATCGCCAATGGCTCGGAGGAGGCAGTTGACTTGATACCAACAATATCACTATCTCCTTTTTTTTCAGTCGCGACGCCGATGCTGTCAATTAAGGACACAAGTTGCGGATGGTTCCGAACCTTTTCTTCCAGCGCATCGTATTCCATCTCCTCGCCATCAGCCAGCAGTTCTCTGACACCGTGAAATTCATCGTATTTCTCCCCCAGACGCAGCGCAACGCGCGCTTTAATCTTTTGACTGGTGATGATTTGTGATTGGGTGGCAATATTGTCTCCTGGATACCAACTTAAGGCCTCGATGAGGAGCGCTTGCATGTTCGCTGCCGCACGAGAGATTTTCACCAGCGACTGGGCTTCGTATACAGGAGGTTTATCACTTAACCAATAGGTCAAGGCCCCCACCAAAATCGGCGACACAATGATGACCCACTTGCGCCGCCGGAGGATTCGAAAGATGTCTCGAAGATCAAATTCAAACTCTGCCATCTACCTCCGCCTCACCTCTATAAGAAACACGGTATCACGAAGAAGACCTAACACAGGAGTGATTGCTGCAATCACGTCTCGAAGCTTGGCCAAACCGCGTCTAGGAACGAAGATAACATCATTATTGTGCAGTACAACGTTTTGAGAGAAATCGGCTTTCTCCACCAGCTTTTTGAGGTCCAGCTCAATAATCTCCGGCTGATTCAAATCTCCTCGAGCGATAAAGACTTTACTGCGCGAGGCATCTGCAGTAAAACTGCCGCTCCTGGATATTAGTTCTACTATGGAAAGCTCCTCCTGCGCCGTGACCACTCCAGGCGACTGGACTTCACCGAACACATAATAAGTATTCGCCCCTACCTCCTTGCCGGGAATCCAAACGATATCGCCAGGATTGACAATGACATTCTGGCTTTCATCTGCTTGAAAGATCACATCCGACAGATTCAGAATCAGCACTTCTCCGCTGGCACGATTGATCTGAATCTTGGTCATGTTGGCCTGTTCGGTGAACCCCCCGTGCTCAATAATAAATTCCAAAACCGTCTTACGACCCTCAAGCGGGTACAATCCAGCTGCACCGGGTCCAGCCCCTACTTCACCCAACAAATAGGCTCGGTTGGAACTGTATTGCTCTATGACAACTTGAACGACCGGCTGGCGAAAGTATTTCAATAATTGCTGTTCAATGCTGCGCTTCAAGTCGGTTGAAGACAATCCCTCAACCTGGAGGTTCTGGTTGACTCCAAAAGCCACAAAAATCGTCCCGTCTTCAGCTACCTTGACCGTCCTTTCCTCAACATTTAGTCCGTTCCACACTGTAATGTGCAGGACATCATTGCGCCCGACCCTAGGTTCGGGCACCCCATCGACCAGCACAAAGGCTTCCTCCTGTGAGGCACCGCGCTGCTCATCCTGTGAGGGTCCCGGCTGCTCACCGTGAGGGATCTCTGGAACCGGATGAAGCGCCCGAGCAGAGACCGGAAACAGGAAAATAAATAGTAAGGTCAGAATCGGGGTGCCTCTTGCTCGCCTATCTGGTCCCATGCTTTGCTCTGCGCACAGAATTCGGTGCTGGAATAAAGTGAATCTCCATGTTAGGAGCATACAGCACTCCTTCTTCACCAATGATACCGCAAAATACCGACATATGTGTGGCGCCGGTCATTCTTTCCCTTGACGATAATTGTTTTCGCGCTTCCGCCCAAGAGTGAAAGGACCTGTTTTCCTTGTCGAAATTTTTTGCTAGGATTATCTGCAACGGGTGAGCGATAATTCCGGTGTGGTGTGTTTTGCATACGAGTGTTGGCTATCATTCTGGTGGACCCGGGGGGTGCAGCAATCGAATGAGGAACCGTTAGTGCGCGACCCACAAGAATGCAATGTGAGGAGGGTAGCTTGAAACTTTACCAAGTGCTTCTTCCCGTATCGGACATTGAGCAAGCGGAGAGCTTCTACAGCCAGCTGCTGGAAATGCCTGGTCGGCGGGTCTCGCCCGGCCGGCATCACTTCGAATGTGGAGAATTGATCTTGACCTGCTATGATCCGGGCGCGGAAGGCGAAGAGGTCGATGTCTCACCCAATCCCCAGCCCCTGTATTTCACTGCTGAGGATCTCGAAGCCGTATTCGAATGGGCCAAGGACGCCGGCTGTACTTCCTTGGATGAGCAGATTGTCACTCAACCCTGGGGTGATCGTTCTTTTTCTGTAAAAGATCCTTTTGGAAACCCCATCCGATTTGTGGATGAAACAACCACAGAGCGACAAAGGAATGAGCAAATCACAGGGGGACCTGACGATAGTCTGAAGATCGGACTTGCGCTCTCCATTGAGTCCACTAAAGCAGGGTCTCAAAAGCCGCTTGCCGCTTCCATATTTAAGATCTTCAAGGACGAAATCTGGTTGAAGCTTTCCAAATCCTCCGCCGAACCCGTCTTCGAGGAAGGAGAAGGGGTCCGGGTTCAATATGGAGATGAAGAAGGAGTCTACGTCGCTGATGTAGAGATTACCAAGGTCCCGTCCGAGAATCAGCATGTGGCGATCTCTATGCCGAAGGAAGTGAATATGCTGCAGAGGAGGGCGGCCCCGAGGGTTCGATTTGAGATCCCTATATCGTTTTCAATCGTGGGCACTGCTGAGGGCGAAGGAGAAGTTTTTAAGTCCCGAACCCGTGACATTAGTACCGGCGGGCTGAGATTTGAAACAAGCGCCCAATTGGAAGCAGGGGAACAAGTAAAGATAAGTCTTCTTTTGCCTCCATCGGAAAAAATAACCGTCACCGCAAAGGTGATCTCAGCTGAGCACGTCACACGTGAAAACAAGGTTTTGACTTCGGTTGGTGCGCAGTTTATTGAACTGCAGCTAGATGACCAAATCAAGATCCTACAGTTCTTGATTGACTCCCAGTCGGATGAGCAAGCAGAAAAGTGACCTGGATCGCAGGATCTTTTGCAATTGGCGAAAGTGCGGCTCAATGTGCCGCTGATAGTGTATGGTAAGTAATCG